>JANNKS010000293.1:0-35414 GCA_031396425.1 Rhizobacter sp.
TCCGCAGCCCGGGGTGGTGTTCGACTTCTGCCTCGGGCGAGGTGGCAAGTATCCAGCCGAGTTCCTCAAGGGTTGGAGCGGCACGCTCGTGGTCGACGCCTATGGGGGTTATGACGGCGTGCTGTCGCGCGAGGGGCGCAGCACCGCCTATTGCCTGGCCCATTATCTTGAGCGCCGTTTTATCTGGCACATGGGATCGTTCAGGCCGGCGTTTCCCTCCCACCGCTTGTCGCTGAGATCTCAAGATAATTCACCCGAGGCGTCGACGATCTCCGACGCTTGGTGGAGCATCTGTGCAGATCCCGCTGCGCACACAATCGAGTACTGGGGCCTACATCGCCGATCAGGAGTGGCGTCGCGCTACTTTGCACGCGTGCCCGTTGCATCTTGATGGCGGTTGCTCGTTCGCGCGGCACGGCACGTATGGCCGTGTGACGCCGCAGGGCCTGCGCATCGCTCGGTGGTATTGCCCGCAGGGGCATCGAACGTTCAGCCTGTTGCCGGACTTCATGGCCGCCAGACTACCTGGCCTGTTGACTGCGGTTGACGCCGTTGTCGCAGTTGTAGAGGTAGCCGGCGGTATCGAGAAGGCTGCTGACCTTGCCCGTGGCTTCGAAGTGAGCTTGCCCAGTGCGGTGCGCTGGATTCGACGACGAGTCAAGGCGGTTCAGGCGGCCGTGGACACGTTGTCGAGGATGGTGGTGTGGCCGACTTCGCTGCTAATTCCCACAAACCTCGGCAGTGCGATCCAGCAGTGCCGTGGCAATGATGGATTGTTCGACCTCCGACGCTCGTTGGCGCCGCAGTTCCTGCATGCGCTGCCGGCGCCGCTGGGGTTCCTGCCGCCGCTCGTACGCAGCCCCTCGCGCGACGGCAACCAACACGACATGGGGCCTGACATCGCACGAGACCTCCACTACGGTTCGACCGTCAATGCTGGAGGTTTGCTATGCCATACAAGACCGCCGGACCGGTGCCACCCACCACCGCCACAACAATCACCCCGACACTCGCAGACATGCTTCGTGCCTGGCGGATCGACGGTTGCATCCAGGACAGCAGTGCCGGCGCATACCTTCTGTGGGTGAAGCGATTCCGGGCGTACTGCGCACAACGCAAGCTCGACGAGCGGGCCGAGCTGACTCTGTGCGGCGCAGGCCGCTTCATCACCTGGTATTCACGGCAACGGCACCTTGAGACGCGTCACCTGAATGGTGCGCGAACGGCGCTTCATGCTCTGGGCCGCGTGTACGAGGTGAAGGGTCTGAACCCGCCGGTGTGGGAGACATCGGTGCACGCCAAGCCGCCAGCATCAACGCTGTTGCGGGCATATGCCGACCACCTCGCGCAGCAACGCGGCAGCCCCGCGGTGACCGTGCACAAGAGGCTCGATCACGTCGGCAAGTTGCTGGATCATCTCGCTCAGAACGGCAAGACTTGGCGTACGATGACGCTGGTCGACATTGATGCATTCCTGACGGGGTGCTCACGCCGATATGCACGCTCGACAACGGCCGACATTGCCGGCGGGGTTCGGTCCTTCTCGCGCTTCTTGTTCGCCACGGGACGCGTCTCGGTCGATCTTGCCGAGTCCGTGATCTCGCCAGTTCAGCCCAAGTACGAGCGGCCACGTCGTGCGTTGCCATGGGAAGACGTGCAGCGTCTGCTGCGCGCCGTTGACACGTCGCGGGCCAGCGGCCTGCGAGACCATGCTCTGTTGCTGATGATGATCACCTATGGCATGGGCGCCGGCGAAGTCATCGGACTGGAGCTGCAAGACATCGACTGGAGCGCGGCCACGATCAAGGCCGTGCGGCCCAAGACCGGCGTTGCCTTCACGTTGCCGCTCTTGCCAGCGGTGGGTAAGGTGCTGGCACGCTACCTTCGTCACGGCAGACCAACGCAGACGCCGACGCGGCATCTGTTCATCCAAATGAAGGTGCCGTTCGGCAAGCTCGGCGGGTCCTCGCCTGTGCGCCACATCCTCATCAAGCACGCCAAGGCAGCCGGGATCGAGGCTCCATACCTCGGCAGCCACGTCCTGCGCCACTCGAATGCCGCACGGCAGCTCGACGTCGGTACGCGCCCTCGGGTGCTCTCCGATCTACTGGGGCATCGGGACTCGGAATCCGTGTCGGCGTATGTGAGGATCGCTACCGAGTCGCTGCGGGAAGTGTCGCTACCGGTGCCGACATGAGCACGATCGTGACGGCAGCCGGCCTTGCCCAGGACGTCCGGGACTTCCTGAGCTTCAAACGTGCGATGGGGCTTGGCTACCGCCGCGCCGAGTTCACCCTCGATGGCTTCGTGCGCTTCGTCATGAACATCTGGGGCGAACATGGCCGCGTGGCACTCGACGAGGTCGTGATGCGCTGGACTTCGCGCATCGCAGGGCGCAAGGCCATCACCGTAAGCGCCGAGTTCGGCACAGTTCGCCAGCTATGCCTGTACCGTCGCCGTCGGGATCCGACGAGCTACGTGCCGGAGCACGCATTGGCGCCGGTTAAGGATTCGATCTTCCTGCCCTACATCTTCACGCACAACGAGGTAAGCAGGCTGCTGGCAGCGGCGACTGCCCACAAGAGGACGTACATCTGGGGCACGATGCTTCGCGCCTTGATCCTGGTGCTGTATTGCACCGGCATGCGACTCGGCGAGGCAGTGCGGTTGAGCATAGCCGACATCGATCTCGACCGAGGCACGCTCATGATCCATCGCAGCAAGGGACGGTCACGCATCGTGGCCATCCGCGCCGATCTGGTCGGGGAGCTGCGTCGCTATTGCGGGGAACGCCAACAATTGGTGGGCGAGGCCGGGCACGACGAACCAGCAACGTTGTTCGTTCGCAAGGACACCTCACCGCTGACGCTGCATTCAGCGTCGGAAGCACTGCGGCGATTGCTGCGTGAGCTGGGGATCAAGCCGCCGACAGGGCGCATCGGTCCCCGACCGTACGAGCTGCGTCACGCCTTCGCGGTTCATCGCCTCACGGCTTGGGCCACCGAAGGGGTCGACGTGCACGCCAAGCTACCCTGGTTGTCGGCATACCTCGGGCACTTGAATGTGCTCGGCACCGAGGTCTACCTCAAGGCGCCGCCGCAGTTGCTGGAATTGGCCAGCAGTCGATTCGAAGATCATCTGCGGCGCTCGCGCCGGCCACGATGAGCGTCAAGACTGCCCCACGCGCGCTGTTCGCTCTTGTTGAATCCTTCTTCACCGAGTATCTGCCACGCCAACGTGGCGCCAGCGCGCACACGATCCGCGCCTACAGGGACGCGCTGAAGCTGTTGCTCGAGTTCATCGCGCAGCGCGCCGGGCGCAACGTCGCCTCGCTTAAATTGGACGACCTCGATGCCGAGATGGTCGCTCACTTCCTCGATCACATCGAGGTCGCACGGTCGAATTCTCCGACCACACGCAACTGCCGTCGGGCTGCCATACGCAGCTTCTTCAAGCACCTCGTGCGTAACGACCTGGCGCACTCGCAGCAGTACACGCGGGTGCTGGCCATCCCGTCGAAGAAGGCGCGCCAGCGACCCGCAACCTACCTTGAGCCCGATGAAGTGCGTGCCATTCTCGGCAAGCCGGATCGCCGCACTGGCGTCGGTTGGCGCGACTTCACGCTGCTGCTGTTCCTCTACAACTGCGGCGCCCGCGTCAGTGAGGCGGCCGGCGTTCAGTGGAGCGATTTGCAATTGGTTGCGCCCCGCCAGGTCCGTCTGCGTGGCAAGGGCAAGAAGGAGCGGCTGCTGCCTCTGTGGAAGGAGACCGCTGACGCGCTGCACCGGCTGCGTGGAAGGTCAGCAACCAATGACCAGCAACATGTCTTCTTGAACCATCTCGGACAGCCGCTGACGCGCGACGGCATCGCCTACATCCTGAGCAAACATGCGGCAGCGGCAGCGCTGGAACGTCCACCGCTTGCTCGCAAGCGGATTACTCCGCACGTGCTGAGGCACAGTTGTGCCGTCGCCCTCCTGCAGTCGGGTACTGACGTGACGGTGATCCGCGACTACCTTGGGCATGCCAGCGTGGCCACGACCGGGCGCTACATCACGACCAACCTGCAGATGAAGCGCGAAGCAATGCAGGCCTTCTGGAAGCGCGCAGGCATCGAGCCGGCTCGCACGAAGGCGTGGAAGCCAAAGCCTGATCTTCTGGCGTTCTTGGAGTCCCTGTGAGGCAGCGGATTTATGTGGTGTCACTTGGCCTTCCAAGCCGCATTGACCCAGGCGGTCAGGCCTGCAATGCCAGATAAAACGGCGCTCAAGATAATGGGCCTTATCCAGAGCACCAGATAAGGCTCACGCCAGACGCAAGTTCGACGAGCTCATCAAGGCCACACCCAAAGCCAGCCCGGTTGCCGCCGAGGCGATCCAGCGCATTGCCTGGCTGTACAAGGTTGAAGCCGACGCCAGGCCGTTGAGCTGCGCGCAGCGGCTGCAGATGCGGCTGGAGCGGTCCAAACCGATGTGGGATCAACTGCATCTGTGGCTCCAACTGGAGCGCACGCGCGTGCCCGAGGGCGGCGCGATCGCCAAGGCGATTGACTACAGCTTGAAGCGCTGGGAGGGGTTCGGGCGATTCCTGCTCGACGGCGATGTGCCGCTGGACAACAACCACTGCGAGAACCGGATCCGGCCTTGGGCCCTCGGGCGGCGCAATTGGTTGTTCATCGGCAGTCAGCTGGCCGGCGAGCGGGCCGCTGTGATGATGAGCTTGCTGCAATCGGCCAAGCTCAACGGGCACGAGCCGTGGGCCTACCTGAAGGACATCCTCACGCGCTTGCCCACGCAGTTGAACAGCAGGATCGAGGAGTTGCTGCCCCACCGCTGGCAGCCTGCCGGCTGAGATCGACAATCGGCCCCGCGCCGACACGCTCGCCGATCGACCGAAAACGAAGACGCTCAGCACGACGGCGCTGAGCCAGCGCGCGGCAAACACCATTGCCTTCGCCAAAGCCGCATCCACCATGCTCGCCATGGACGCGATGCTCAGCCACCGGCCAGGTCATCTCAAGATGCCGCGGCCAGACGCTTACGGTCGAGCTGTTCTTCAAATGGATCAAGCAGCACTTGCGCAGCAAGAAGTTTCTTGGCACCAGCGAGAACGCGGTGAAGACGCAGGTGTGGTGCGCCATCGCAACCTACGTGCTCATCGCCATCGTCAAGAAGGAGCTTCACTCGATGCCTCGCTCTATAGGTGTCTACAAATCTTGTCGGTCTCGGTTTTCGAGAAAACCGAGATTTCACGCACCTTGCAGACCGATGCTCTACAGATCGAAATGCCCGACGCCGCTAACCAGTTGAATTTGTTCGAGATTTAACCGGACAGTAGTGCTGTGAACGAATCACTCAACTTGATTGAGTTCATCCTCCGAATATCGTGCCGTCGGCGAGCGTGATGGGTTGAGCCATGGAAGCACATGCCGCCAGCGGAATCAATGCGAGGGGACGTGTCTACGTCCCAGCGAACCGAACCGAGTGAACCACTCGGGCTTTCGTGGAGGCCTGTTGGTGTGAGTCAGACCGGCGTGCGGTCTGCTGGGTTTGGCTGTTCGGACTTCCATTTCTTGTAGCCCCCCCCGCAGGTGCCGCCGGAGGCCCCCCCCGGTTGGGCCATGCATTCATGGTTCAACCCCTGCTGCGGCTGCCCTGTACAGGCCAGCGGCACCGCAGCCCTGCGGTCTTTGCTGCCGTCAGTAGTTTGCCTCGGCTTCGGCCGGCGGGATGTAGCCGATGGGTTCGAGCAGCCGGTGGTGGTCGAATCACGAGACCCGCTCCAGCGTGGCCAGCTCGACCGCTTCGCGTGTCTTCCAAGGGACCCGACGTTGGATCGACTCGGCCTTGTACAGCTCGTTGATCGTCTCGGCCAGCGCGTTGTCGTAGCTGTTGTCGCCGATGCTGCCCACCGAGGGTTCGATGCTGGCCTCGGCCAGCCGCTGCGTGTAGCGGATCGATACGTACAGGGTGAGTTCAACCCGTCGTCGCAACACCTTCTGATTGGAGGTGGTGATGAGAGGCAAGCGAAGTGGTGGTTTGGAAGGGCGGGCGAAGTTGCGCTCGCCGGGACGACCTCCAGTACTACATCGCTCCGAGCGTCGGCCGTTTTGGCATTCGATCGCGGCAGGCTGCTCCAGCGAAGAGGCCGCTTGGCTGGCTGGGGTGTCGCAGGCGGTGGGCAGCAGATGGTTCCGAGAATGCGGAGGTATGCCTCCATCTCATCTTGCACCGTCGGCACCATTGCCGACGGGAAGGTACCTGTCGTTCGCCGAACGCGAGGAGATTGCGCTGGCGCGTGCTCGAGGTGACGGCGTTCGTGAGATTGCGGCGCAGATTGGACGAGCGGCCTCGACCATCTCGCGCGAGTTGAGACGCAACGCTGCGACGCGCGGCGGTAGCGTCGAGTATCGGGCGATGACGGCGCAGTGGCATGCCGATCGTGCCGCAAGGCGCCCCAAGCCTGCCAAACTGCTGACCCATCCTGCGCTGCGTACGTATGTCCAGGATCGGCTCGCTGGCAACATTGCGACTCCGAAGCGATCGCGATGCTGATCGACGAACGGCTTCATGAATTCAAGCGGCGGTCGAGCTTCGCTCAGGCGATAAACGCGCTGGCCAGCTTCAGAATCTCGTTGGCCCGGCGCAGCTCGCGCACCTCGCGCTCCAGTTGCCGCACGAGTTGCCGCTCGGCCGTCGTCGGCCCATCCGGACGTCGGCGGCTTCAGCCCGTTGCCAAATGTAGATTCCCACACGGAACGAAGTCGCGAGGCCCCACGAGTGTGGGATGGTCGAGTGCGGGGTGGTCCCGATAATTCTGAGGCGAGGCCAGGAGTTTGGGCCGGTTTGTCAGGCCAGTGAAGGCGGGTCATCCCACCAGCGCCAAGGTGGAGGCCGCATCGGTGACGAGTCTGGCCAGCCAAGCCGGGCGATTCAAGCGCGCAGCGAACCAAGGGGACCATAGTCGATGTTCAGGTTTTTCCGGCACCACGTGTCCGTGGTTGCGTTCACGGGGATGATGGCCGACATGGTGCTGCTGTTCGTGGCGCTGCTGCTGGCCGGGGCCACCCAGGCGGGGGTTCGCAGCGCCGAGCCCGTCGAGCTGGCGCAGGTGGTGCTGTACGCGGCCCACTTTGCGCTGGTGGTCTCGCTGATGTACTCGTTTGCCGGGCTGTACCGGCCCACGCCCATTGGCATTCCCACCCTGTGGGGGCGCACCGTGGTGGCCATGCTGGTGGGGGGGTGGCTGACCTACATGATGCTGCGCCTGGTGGTCGAGGGCGAGTACCTGAAGCTGCTCATTTCCTCGGCGCTGTTGTACGCCTTGATTGGGCTGGTGTTCGTGCGCGCGGCGCTGTATTGGCTCAAGCGTGTGAGCGCACGCCAACGCGTGCTCATCGTGGGCACGGGACCTGAGGCCTACGCGGTGGCGGGGGACCTGCGCGCGCTCACCCGTGCGTCCAACAACGTGATCGGGTTCTACCCCAGCAGCGACGACGTGCCCGCGCACAGCGCGGTCTCGGGTCCGCCCGTGTTCTCGCGCGAGGCCAGCATCGAAGAGCTGGTCGAGCGCCACCGCATCGACCAGATCATCGTGGCCGAGCGCGAACAGCGCGGCGGGGGCGTGCCCATGGACCAGCTGCTGGCGTGCCGCATCCGGGGCATCCCCGTGATCGACCTGGCCGGGTTTTACGAACGCGCCAAATCCGAAGTGCCCATCGACAGCCTCAAGGCCAGCTGGCTCGTGTACGGCAACGGCTTTGCGCAAGGCACGCTGCAGCGCATCGTCAAGCGCACCTTCGACATCCTGTGCTCCAGCGTGCTGCTCGTTCTGACCAGCCCGGTGATGCTGCTGGCCGTGCTGGCGATCCGGCTCGACAGCCCCGGGCCCATCATCTACCGCCAGGAGCGCGTGGGCAAAGGCGGGCGCGGCTTCATGTGCCTGAAGTTTCGAAGCATGAGGAGTGATGCCGAGCGCGACGGCGTGGCACGCTGGGCGGCGAAGAACGACGCGCGCGTGACGCGCGTGGGTACCTTTATTCGCAAGACCCGCATTGACGAGCTGCCCCAGCTCGTGAGCGTGCTCAAGGGCGAGATGAGCCTGGTGGGCCCACGCCCCGAGCGGCCCAGCTTCGTGGCCCAGCTGCGCGAGCAGATTCCGTTCTACGACGTGCGCCACAGCGTCAAGCCCGGCGTGACCGGCTGGGCGCAGGTGCGCTACAGCTACGGCGCCAGCCTCGAAGACGCACGGCGCAAACACCAGTTTGATCTCTACTATGTGAAGAATAATTCACTGTTTCTGGACATCCTCGTCCTGATCGAGACAGTCAGCGTTGTACTATTTCGTGAGGGTCAGTGACGAGTCTGGGACGCGAGTCTTTGCTCGGCTGAGCCGCAACGCATGAGCGTGCACGCTGCGGCTTGTGCGTGTCCTGACAGTGGCCCGCAGCGGCCGGCCCGATCTCCTCCCGAGGACCACACATGAATCAAACCGGCAAGGCGCGCCAAGGGCTCAACGCCAAAGGGCTCATCACCAAAGGGCTCATCGCTCAAGTGTTCAGTGCCAAGACACTGCGCGCCAAGGGCATGCTGGTGCTGGCTGGTGCTGCGCTGCTGGGGGGCTGCGGCGTCCTCAACAACTTTCCGCCCGCGCCGGCCACGATCGAGGCGCAGGACCACCGCTACAAGATCGGCCCGCTGGACACGCTCAACATCCTGGTGTGGCGCAACCCCGACCTGAGTGCCACCGTCAGCGTGCGCCCCGACGGGCGCATCTCCAGCCCGCTGGTCGAAGACCTGATGGCCGCGGGCAGAAGCCCCGTGGACCTGGCGCGCGACATCGAGAAGACCCTGGCCAAGTTCATCCGCGAGCCGGTGGTCACCGTCGTGGTGGGGGGCTTCCAGGGCATCTACCCCGAGCAGATCCGCATCGTGGGCGAGGCCGCCAAACCGCAATCGGTGCCGTACCGCCAGCAGATGACCATCCTGGACGTGATGATCGCCGCGGGCGGGCTGACCGACTTTGCCGACGGCAACGGTGCCGTGCTGGTGCGCGGCAGCGAAGGCGGCAAGCAGTACAGCGTGAGGCTGAAGGATTTGCTCAAGCGCGGCGACATCTCCGCCAACGTGGCGGTCAAGCCCGGGGACATCGTGATCGTGCCCCAAAGCTTGTTCTGAGGAATGCACAGCACATGAGCACCGGCCTGTCACAAGCCAAGGAGTTGATGCGCGAAGTGTGGCGCTCGCGCTGGCTCGCCGTGGGCGTGGCCTGGGGTGCTTCGGTGCTGCTGGGCGTGAGCGTGCTCGCGGTCAAGGACCGCTACGAGGCCAGTGCGCGCATCTACATCGACACCCAAAGCGTGCTCAAGCCGCTGATGGTGGGCTTGGCGTTCCAGCCCGACATCGAGCAGCAACTGCGCATGCTCGGGCGCACCCTGATCAGCCGGCCCAACGTGGAGGTCTTGCGCGCCTCGCCCCAGATCGGCTGGGACAACAAGGACAGCGACGACCCCAAGAAGCGCGAGGCCGAGGTCGAGTCGCTGATGAAGGCGATCAAGATGACCCCGGGTGGGTCGGGCACCAACACCTACGCCATCAGCTACCGCGACACCGACCCGCAGCGCGCCGAGCGGCTGGTGGGTCAGCTGGTGAAGATGTTCGTCAACTCCGGCGCCGACAACAAGCGCCGCGATTCGCAGGACGCGCGCAAGTTCATCGAGGAAGAGATCCGCGAGCACGAGGCCAAGCTGGTGGCTTCCGAGAACCAGCTGCGCGACTTCAAGCTGAAGAACTTCGGCGTCACGGGGGTGTCCAGCCAGGGCTACTTTGCGCGCATGTCCGCGCTGAGCGAAGAGGTCGACAAACTGCGCCTGGAGTACCGCGCGGCCGAACAGTCGCGCGACGCGCTCAAGCGCGAGCTCGGCAGCGAAGCGCAGCAGCTGCCCGCCCAGGCGTTGGGCGGCTCGGCGACAGCACCCGCGCCCCTGGTGTCCGAGTACGAGGCACGCCTGGACACGGCGCGCAAACAGCTCGACGAGCTGCTGCGCCGCTACACCGACGAGCACCCCGACGTGGTCAGCACGCGCAGGACCATCGCCCAGCTCGAGCTGCAAAAGCGCCAGGACCTGGACACCCAGCGCCGCGCGCTGGCCGCCGAAGGTCCCAAAGGTCCCACCGCGATGGCCGCCGCCGCGACCAACCCGGTGTACCAGAAGCTGCGCATCTCGCTGGCCGAGGCCGAGGCCAATGTGGCCTCGCTGCGGGTGCGCCTGGGCACCCAGCAGGCACGCCTGAACGAGACCCGCGCGCTGGCCAGTCGCACGCCCCAGATCGAGGCCGAGTTCAGCCAGCTCAACCGCGACTACGACATCATCCGCAAGAACTACGAGCAGCTCGTCTCGCGGCGCGAGTCGGCCTCGATGGGCGTGAAGATCGATGAATCTTCGCCGCTGGCGGAGTTCCGCATCATCGACCCGCCGCGCACCGCACCGGCACCGGTGTTCCCCAACCGGCTCAGCCTGGCGGCGCTGGCCGCCGTGCTGGCGATCGCCGCAGGCATCGGTGCGGCGATCCTGCGCGGCAAGCTGCGCCCGGTGGTGGGCACCGCCAAGGCACTGCGCGAGCTCTCGGGCCGCCCGGTGCTGGGCAGTGTGTCGTTGCTGATGAACCCGCAGGCCCTGCGCGCCCAGCGCGCCAGCGCCATGAGCCTGGCAGCGGCTGTGGGCAGCCTGATGCTGGTGCAGCTCGCCTGGGTCGCCTGGGTGGCCGTGCAGGGCAAGGTCTGAGACCCCAGGCACGCAAGGCACAAGGCACAAGGCACAAGGCACAAGGCAATCCATGAGCATCATCGAACAGGCCACCCGACGGCTCGAAGAACTCAAACGCGCAGGCGTGGAGGTGCCGGCCTGGGAGCCCAGTGGCGCAACGCCTGCGGCCCAGCCCACGACCCCCCTGCACGGCGGTGCTGCTGCGCCGAGTGCCCTGCCCGCAGGGGCCGCACCGACGGGCGTGACACCGATTCACCGCATCGAGCCGCTGCGCCCGGTGGAGCCCTACCCCGGCTCGAACCCGGCGGCAGGCTCGGGATCAGCCAACGCAGGAACCATTTACGGCAGCCACGCCGCAGCGGGCTCCAGTACCCATGACCGCGCAGCGGGCTCCAGCGCCCGAGATCGCGCTGCGGGCACGGTGGCCAGCGGGGCGCTGGTGCGGGTGGGCCTGCGCCAGTCCAAGAGCGTGGAGCTGGACCTGGCCAAACTGGCCGAGGCGGGTTACCTGGTGCCGGGTGCGCCGCGCTCGCCGCTGGCCGACGAGTTCCGTGGCATCAAGCAGCCGGTGCTCAAGAACGTGCGCGGCGAGGCCGCTCAGGCCGGCTCGCACGCCAATCTGATCATGATCACCAGTGCGCTGGCCGGGGAGGGCAAGACGTTCTGTTCGCTCAACCTGGCGCTGTCCATCGCCTCGGAGGTGGACAGCTCGGTGCTGCTGGTGGACGCCGATGTGGTGCGCCCCTCGGTGATGAGCCGCCTGGGGCTGCAGGGCCGCTTCAAGGGGCTGCTGGACTTGCTGTCCGACACCAGCCTGGAGCTGCCCGATCTGATTCTGAAGACCAACATCCCCAAGCTGGCAGTGCTGCCCGCGGGGGCGCCGAGCATCCACTCGACCGAACTGCTGGCCAGTGACGCGATGCAGGAGTTGCTCAACGACATCGCCACGCGCTACCCGGACCGCATCGTGATCTTCGATGCGCCGCCGCTGCTGTCCACCACCGAGTCCAGAGTGCTGGCCGCGCGCATGGGCCAGATCATCATGGTGGTCAGCGCAGGCACCACAGCGGAGCTGGATATCAAACAAGCCTTCACCGCACTCGAACACTGCACAACCGTCCTGTGCCTGCTCAACCGCTCCTCCAACGACTCCGATCAGCGCCACTATGGCTACTATGCGCAGTGAGGCGCGGTGGAGGATGGCGCGGTGCGGCTTCCGTCGCTCGGTGAGTTCGGGCAGGCTTGCGCTGGGATTGACTGTTTGGCGAGCTGCCTATGCGGACGCAGTACCGTTTGGCGGCGTCGGCCTGCTGCTGGCCATTCAGTTGATGGCGTCCGCCGCATCGGCACAGACCTGGCGAATCGAACCTTCGACGAGAGCAACGGTAACCGCGACGAACAACAGCGGCTATGTCAACGGCATCGATACCGGCAGCGACGTCATGGTTGAATTGACTCCCCGAGTGACGCTCAAGGGCCAGAGTGCGCGATTCAGGCTGGATGCATTTGTCCAGGCTGATTCACTGATCTATCTCAACAACACGGTTTCAGATGAATTGAATCCGCGGGCGCGCCTGGCCCTGAACACCACCGCGATTGAGCGCTGGCTGTATCTTGATGTAGGCGCCGGCATTCAGCAGGTTGCCTCAAACCCCTATGTCACCGTGTCGAACGGCTCATTCCCTTCGATTCGTCTGGACACGGCTCAGTACCGGCTTAGCCCGTATCTAGACCACGAGTTCAGCCCGACAGTTTCCGTGGTGTACAGGAATGACAACATCTGGACACGACGCAGCGACACCATTGCAGCGGCAGATCCGCGCAGGGACTCGCTATTCCAGAGCAACACTTTCGCCTTGACACAGCGGCCGGTTCCCTTTGGCTATGCACTCGAGGCAAATCAGGAGCGCACAAAGTACACGAACAGTCCGGATGCAACGCTCCAACTCGCCGCTGCGCGTGCGATATTGACCTATGCATTCGATCCAAGCTTGGCAGTGGGTCTGGTTTCCGGTCGGGAGCGCAACGAATTCGCGTCGACGACAGAGTACGACACCATTCGTGGTGTGCGGGTGCGCTGGCGGCCATCCGAACGAACCGATCTGAACGCCAGCGTTGAGCGGCGCTTTTTTGACAAGGGTTGGGACGTATTGTGGTCGCACCGTTCGCCATTTCTGGCCGTGAACGTGAATCTCAATCGCCAACCAGCCTCGCAACCGACATCTTTTCTCGTACCTGCGGCGGGAAGCAACTTCAGATCGCTTGTCGACGCGGCATACACGACGCGATACCCGAACCCGGTCGAACGTGCAGTGATTGTCGACAACGCCATCGCGGCGTTCGGCGCATCTGCCACTGCGACTGGCCCGATTGAGGCGTACTCGGACTATGCGCAGGTTCAGCAGAGGGCAACGGTATCTGTCGCTTTCCTGAGTCCATTGACGGCTCTGACTTTTCAGCTTTTCACTGTCAAGTCTGAACAATTGCAGCGCAACACTGCCAGTACGGTTCCACTGCCTCCGACTGTCGCCGACAACACGCAACTCGGCGGCTCGGTGGCCTTCAACCGCCGCTTGACATCGACTGCTTCGATTGAAGCAACGGTCAGTGGCGTCAAAGTTGAAGGCATAGGCGCTTCGCAAGGACTGGCCAGCAGCAGCAAGACAGTGCGTTTGACTGGCACCCAAGCCATCGGGCCCAAGACCCAGGTTTTTGCGGGGGCGAGGCGTCAGATTTCGAGTTCGACGGTTGTTCGGCCGACCCAAGAAAGCGCCCTCTTCCTCGGCGTCGATCACAAGTTCTGACCGACCATGTACGAATCACATTTCGGTTTTAGCGGCTCGCCGTTTCAACTCAATCCTGACCCGGCTTTTTACTTCGACAGCCGAGGTCACAGCAACGCGCTCGCGTACCTCAAGTTCGGTGCGCATCAAGGCGAAGGTTTCATCGTTGTGACCGGAGAAATCGGCGCTGGCAAGACCACCCTCGTGCGCACGCTTCTCGAAGGCCTCAACCCTGACCAGGTGATAGCCGCGCAAGTCGTCAGCACCCAACTGGAATCCAGCGAACTCTTGCAGGCGATTCTGATGGCGTTTGGGGTCGCTTCGAGCAGCACTTCGAAAGCACATCTGATTGCCAGCCTCGAGGCGTTCCTGACCGGGTTGGCGGCAAAAGGACGTCGCGCGCTGCTGATCATTGACGAGGCACAAAACCTCAGACACGAGGCCGTCGAAGAGCTTCGTATGTTGTCAAATTTTCAACTCGGCAAGTACGGTCTGCTGCAAAGCTTTCTCGTTGGGCAACCAGAGCTTCGCGGGCTGCTGCAGTCCAAATCGATGGAGCAGTTGCGGCAACGCGTCATCGCTTCGTGTCACCTCGGCCCACTCGACCAAGCTGAAACACGGGCCTACATTGAGCACCGCCTGCGCCGAGTCGGCTGGAACGGCGAGACCCCGAAGTTTGAGACGGGTGCGCTGGATCGAATTCATTACTGGACCGGCGGCGTGCCCCGGAAGATCAATCGTCAGTGCAATCGCATGTTGCTGGGCGCCTTTCTGGCCAATGCCAGCTCGATTTCGTTGGCCCTGGTCGACGAGACGGCGACAGAACTCAGGAACGAAATTGGAGAGGCCAATCTGCCACCTCGTCCCCTTGATGTGCCAGACATCGTTGCGGCGAAGGCCGACTCGAACCCAAGCGATGCGACGCCTGAGAGCGTGCCGGTGATCAAGTCGTCACAAGCTGCTGGCCGTATCGCTTCCGAAACCCAGGCAACTCCCCAGACTTCAGAAGCCACCCCTACGCAAGGCGTTAAGGCAGTTCAAGCGCCGGACCAGAGGCAGGCGGAAGTCGAAACGCGGCAATCCATTGGTGGGGCTCGGGAAGAGAGGCCAGCGCACCGTGCGGGTGAACAAGAGCAGAAGGCTCTGGCTCTCGCAGTTGCGTCAGCGGAACACGGAGCTCTACCGCCGCAGTACGCGGTGACACGCCGCATCCATCGCAAGCGAGACTTGACCCGCCCTCTCCTGTGTCTCGTCAATTCCACGACGGACTACCTCAAAGCCGGCGCGCTGCAGGCAGAATTCGAGGGGTTCCCGAGCCTGCCAAGCGTCGCTTCAGTTCACATCGGCAGTGCAACCGAAGCTTGGCTGTCCGACCTCGAGGAGTGCCACTTGCCTCTTCCTGTGATGAGCTTGCATCTTGGCGTTCAAGGCCAGCGCTTTGCGGCTCGAACCTCAAACACGCTCGAAGCTCTTGATGGGATCTTCGATGAACTCAACCCCAGTGCAGTGATGGTGATGGGGAATTCCGACGCAGATCTCGCTTGCGCCATGCTCGCGAACAAGCGAGCAATTCGGATCATTCGCGTTGGATCGGGGCAGCGGCCGAACTGGGTCGGCAAGAAAGACCGCCTCAACGCCGTATTGATTGAACGCATGGCAGACCTTCACTTCACAGATTCAACGGAGTCGTTCTACGCCCTCTACAGCGAAGGCGTGCACCTTGACAGCGTGCGAAGTGTCGGCAATCTGACCAAAGAGGTAATCACCGAAGCATTGTCTAGGTCCAGGGCGACGAAACAAGCTGGCGCGGCTTCACCGTCTGCTCTAGTCGCGCGGCTCCCGGCGCTTCCCGAGTATGGATTTGTCGATGCCGATATCGATGTTGCATTTTCCAGTCAGGAGACCCTGAAGAGATTCGTCTCTCAGGTTTGTGACTTTGGCAATGAACTGCCTCTGACCTGGTCGGTTCGCCCTGAGCTTTTCGCACAACTCATCGGCGCCGACCTTGGTACTGCACTAAAGGCGGCGCGCGTTACCCTCGTTCGCGACGCCGGCTACTTCGCCCGCCTCACGCTCCTGGAACCTGCACTTTGCCTATTCACCTTTGTTGATGGCAGCTTGGTGGATGCAGCCGCGGCATTGAATTTGCCGACGATCATCTTGCGCGACGTAGAGGAAGCGCAGTTTCGAGTTGCCAATCCTTCGTCAGCGCCGAGTGGGCTCGAAGGCGCGAACTGGCATGCCCGCCTTCGTGACGTTGTGGCCAAGGGCCGGCCTGTCCCAGTCGCGCCCGAGTATTGGCACACGGGAACGGCCTCCCGAATCACAAGCCAACTTGTGGCGTGGTTGCCAAAAGAGTGCATGACGACCATTGCTCACCTTGCCAATGCGGCGGCCACGGATTCGGCATTGCGCGCCTTGGCGCCTACTTCAGCGTAGCTGGTCGGACCACCTCCCGCACCAGCTCCTGTGGAGCACCGTTGGTCGCCGTTTCTGGGCGTCCGAATTGCTGCCTTCGCAAAACGCACTCGTCTCGGTTTGCGCACAGTCCCGAAGAGATTGGTATGAAACACGGAAACAGTTGCGCAATAGTGCCTGTCCAGCCCATTCCAGAATCAGTTCAACGAGGCAAACAGGAATCTCTCACCATACTATCTGAGCCATGCTCCGGCGATTTGCTGCACACACTTCCAATTACACGATTTCCAGTGTGCTTGTCACACTCGCTGGACTCGTCTCATTTCCGATCCTGACTCGCGTTCTCGACGTCGGCGAATACGGCGTGATGAACCTCATCGCGACCGCGCTGTCGTTGATGGTCGGCATCGCCAAGCTGGGTATGCAGCACTCCACCCTTCGCTTCTACAGCGAAATCAAGGCTGGCAAACAAGGTATCACCCTTGACGGTTACGTTTCGACCGTCATGCTCGGAATGGGTGCGGTTGGACTTCTGGTAACCCTTCTGTGGGCGGTCATCAGTCAATTCGTGCCCCAATCATGGTGGAACGATGATCGCGTCAAGATTTTCATGTTGGTGACGTCAAGTTTGATTCTCATTCGCGTCGTGGACAGCGCTCTCGTCAATCAGCTCAGAGCACAGGAACGCAGCGGCGTGCTGATGGTGTTCAATGTTCTACGGCGATACTTTGCCTTGGTGGTATTGCTGGGAACACTTTTTTACATTGCCGGAAACCTTTGGGGCTTCTTCTTGGCAACGATAGTAGGAGAGCTGGTTCCAGTATTGATTCTTGGCATCTGGATGCTTCGGCGTCAGGTTCCAAGATTTAATATGTTCTCTGTCAAACTGTTCAAGGAGATGTTGGTTTTTGGTATTCCAATGGTTGGCTATGAGCTGTCAACGGTTATTCTTTCAATGGGCGATAGATACCTGATTCAGAATATCCTTGGCGCCGAAATGCTCGGTATATACTCCGCCGCCTACAACCTTTGTGATTATCTCAAGGCAATTCTACTCGCGTCACTGGTCGCCGCAGCGCAACCAATGTACATGAGGCTTTGGGCGGAAAAAGGACCGACTGAGACGATTGAATTCCTGCAGCGATTCATGCATATCTATCTGCTGGCCGCAGCGCTGGTCATCGCTGGAGTTGCATCGATCGGTCAGGAGTTACTTGTGATTCTTGCTTCTGAAAAGTATCGTGGCGGCGCCACAATCATTCCGTTTGTGATGACGGGTATGGCGTTGCACGCTGTGGTCGTGATCATTGGCGCAGGCCTGTACATCGACAAACGCAGCAAGACCGTCCTGGTCCTCATCGTCGGTGCAGCGATTCTCAATGTTGCCTTGAACCTGCTACTTCTGCCCCGGCTGGGGCTGCTGGGCGCTGCGTTGGCGAACCTATTGAGCTTTGCGTTCTTGCTGCTTGGCTGCGCAATCGCAGGGCGCGGGACTCTGCCAGTGCCCGTACCCATCGGTCAACTCCTGAAGACTTCCACGTTCGGAGTGGCGATGTACCTTTCAGTGAAGCAGATCCATACTGAAAGCGAATTCCTCACTTTGACGCTTCGAGTTGCGATTGGCTGCGCATTGTTCGCGACGTTGGCGCTTTGCTTCGACCGCGAGGTGCGAAGTTGGATTGCGCCGATTCGACGGAAGATCTTAGGCAGATAGAAGAACAGGCCCTGACTTCCACAGATCTGCCCTATTGATTCAATTCATCCGTCGCACCATGATTTCGAATGTCACGATTTTGATGTACCACGCCATATCAAATGAGAACGGCGAAAGCCCGGGCGCTGACGCTCACTATTCAGTCTCGAAAGCTAAATTCGAGTCCAATCTGCGCCAGATTGCCACGGCGGGAATGCGATGTGTCAGCGTCGCGAACCTCCTGGCACGCGAGCAACGGTTGGAAGCCTCCGTAGCACTCACGTTCGACGATGGCCACGCCAGCAATCAGTTAGCCTCAGAGCTGATCGCAAAAGCGGGCGGTAGCGCCGATTTCTTCATCAATCCAGGCAGCGTCGGAACTCCAAACTATCTGGATTGGAGCGCATTGAGAGAAATGGCCGCAAGCGGCATGTCGATTCAATCACATGGCTTTCACCACCGGTATCTTGATGAACTGTCGCCAGCCGATGTGCGCAAGGAATTGATCGATTCGAGACGTGCCATCGAAGATCATCTCGGCCTGCCGGTGACGATCTTCGCACCTCCTGGTGGGCGCTTGGCGCCGGATCTGGAGAAGGCAGCAACCGACGCCGGCTATCGGGCCGTCTGTTCATCACGCGTCGGGTTGTGGCGGTTTGGTGAGGACCTCTGGGACATCCCGAGGCTGGCAGTTCTCTCTTCGACTTCCGATGCCCAGTTTGGGCGCTGGGTTCGGCAAGCGCCTTTTGAGATCTTCGGTCGGCGCGCGCGCTACGTCTTGTTGCGCAGCGCCAAGCGCCTGCTGGGCAACCAAGGCTACGAGAGGCTGCGCCAGGGCCTGCTGCGGACTCCCGGTTGAGACCAGAGGAGCGGAAGTCTTCATGAGTGAATTCGTGTGCGTCGTATCCGTACTGTTGCTCGGCTACACCTATGTCGGCTACCCCGTTCTCATTACGTTGTGGGCGCGCCTGCGCCCACGCCCGGTAAAGCGAGGTACGGCGAAACCCTCGGTCGCGCTCATCGTGGTTGCATACAACGAAGAAGCGCGGATCAAGAACAAGATCGAGACCTGCTTGGCCCAGGACTATCCATCAGACAACATGCGAATCGTGATTGCGACCGATGGCTCGACTGATGCGACCGGATCCATCGTTCGCTCGTACGAAGACCGGCGCGTCCGATGGCTGGGATTCCCCACCAGGCGCGGAAAGGCCCAGTGCCTGAACGACTCGGCTGCCGTGTGCGACGAAGAGATCCTGGTTTTCACAGATGCTCGCCAAGCCCTGAACCCTAACGCGGTTAGTTCGTTGGTTGAAAACTTCACCGATCCCGAAGTTGGGGCGGTCAGCGGTGAACTCGTGTTCGTGCGCGACGAAATGACGCAATTCGCAGAGGGAGTCGACGCCTATTGGCGCTACGAAAAATTCATTCGGCAGCAGGAGGCCCGCGTTCATTCTGCGCCGGGCGTCACGGGTGCGCTCTACGCGATCCGGCGCCGCTGCTTTAGCGCCATTCCACGGGACACCATTCTGGATGATGTGGCGATACCGATGCAGGCGATTCGAGCTGGATACCGCGTGATCTTCGAATCGCGCGCGCGCGCCTTCGATCGTGCTTCGCAAGCGCCGGCACAAGAGAAGGTCCGAAAGGTCCGAACGCTGGCCGGCAATTACCAGCTCCTGGTGCTGATGCCATGGGTCATTTCGCCCTTCGCGAACCCCATCTTCGTGCAATTTGTCTCCCACAAGGTGCTGCGACTGCTCGCCCCATTCGCTATGCTGGCGCTGTTATTGGCAAGTGCTGCACTCGCCGTTGAATCACTCGCATTCGCGCTGTTCTTCGCGATTCAGACATTGGGGTATGCGGCGCCGACTCTCGGCAAAGCGGTGCCCATGCTGGGACGCTTGCGCATCGTGAAGATTGCTTCGGCGTTCGTGTTGCTCAACTGGTACGCGCTGTTGGGTTTTTTCCAGTTTCTTGCCAATCGCGATGGTCATCTTTGGCAAACACCTACCGCAGCACCCGGAGATGGCCGGCATGGCTAACCTTGAGCGCCTGACACGATGCGTGTACTCTATTTCGTTTCACTGTTTCCTTGCTGGTCGGAAACCTTCATCGTTCGCGAGATCAATGAGCTCATCAAGCTCGGTGTCGACGTTCGCATCGTTTCACTGAAGCACCCGGTCGAGAAACTCGTCCAGTCAGACGCCAAGGCCCTGCTGGATCGGGTCTTGTACCCAATGACCGGGCTGGGCTCTGTCCTGGGCGCCTTGGCGCAATGCTTCGCGAATCCCGGGCTTGTGCTCAGTGAGTTGGCACGCCTAGTTGCTGGCCTCGCCGGACATCCTGCGGCATTGGGCAAGACGTTGGTCGTTTGGTGGCGCACCCTCGCCCTGATAGACACCATCCGACAGGTGCGGCCGGAACACCTGCATGCTCATTGGGCTACCTACCCATCCACTGCGGCGATGCTTTGCTCCCGCCGTATCGGTGTTCCGTTCAGCTTTACTGCCCACGCCCATGACATATTCCTTGAAGACCACTACGTCGCCGACAAGATGCGTTTGGCTGCTTTTGGCGTAACGATCTCCGAATTCAACCGCAAATACCTCGCCGCGAACGTATCTCCTATCGCGATGGAACGCATGCGCATCGTTCATTGCGGAGTGTCGCCTCGCGACTTCGTCTTTGCACCAAGCGCACGCAAGCCCGGCTTATTGCTCGCAGTTGGGCGCCTTGACGAGATCAAAGGATTTCGCCACCTCATTGACGCCTGCCAGATTCTGGCGTCCCGCGGCGTGGACTTCCAATGCAATGTCATCGGTGACGGCCCCTTGCGACCCGAGCTTGAGCAACGCATCGCTGGTGCGTCCCTGAGCGGGAAAGTGACGCTCCTGGGCGTTCGCAAGCAGGAGGAAGTGCGGCAGTTCCTCGCCGAAGCAAGCATGTTCGTACTGCCTTCCGTCGTTACCTCGCGAGGCGACCGCGACGGGATTCCGGTCGCGCTCATGGAGGCGATGGCTGTGGGCCTTCCCGTGGTCTCGACCCGGGTCTCGGGCATTCCCGAGCTGGTCGAACACGGCATCTCGGGACTCCTCGCGGAGCCCGGCGATGCGAAGAACCTCGCCGATTGCATAGAGCAAATGCTGGTCAGCCCGGAGACCGCGCAACGAATGGCAGTGCGCGCGCGACAGCAGGTTGAATATGACTTCGATATTGCCATCGAGGCTCGCAAACTGCATCAGGCGTTTGCTTGAGCCTGATTCAACATGGAATCCCTTCGAGCTGCGGGCAAGACCCGGCTCTTGCTGTTGACCGACGAGATGGAAGTCGGAGGAACGCAGCGCCAAATTGTCCACATCGCTGCGCAGTTGGACCGAAGTCGCTTCGAACCCACGGTGCTGTACTTCCGTCACCCCTCGTTCTTCGTGGATGAACTCGAACGTGCAGGCGTTCGCGTCATTCAGGTTCCCAAGCGAGGGCGACTGGACCTAAAGTTCGTGGTGCAACTGGCGCGCGAAATAGGGCGCGGGGGTTTCGACGTGATGCATTGTTTCGCCTTTTCGGGCGAACTGTGGGGAACTGTCGCACGCAGGTTGTTGCCACGCGCCAGCAGACCAGCACTGATCTCTTCGGTGCGTGGAACGTACGAGTGGTATACACGTTGGCATTGGGCAATCAAGCGTCGGATCTCCGCACAGTCGTCTCGGGTCATAGCCAACTCCCACATGGGTGCGCGCTACGCCTGCCAGCAAATGGGTTTGCCCGAGCAGGCCATCTGCGTCGTCCACAACGGCGTCCAACAAGAAGAGCCTAGCGATACCGACATAGGTAAACAGCGCAGTCAGTGGGGCGCGGCCAACGCTGAATTGCTGGTGCTTTTTGTCGGCCGCCTGGTGGATCACAAGGATTTGCCAACCCTGCTGCGCGCCACAGCGAGGCTCCGAGCACAGGGCAGTGCTGTTCGTGTTGTCATTGCAGGCGATGGCCCTCTGCGTATGGGAATGGAGGGCATCGTGGACAGCCTGTCAATTCGAGACTCTGTTCAATTTCTGGGGCAACGCGACGACATTCCCGACCTGATCGCTGCCGCCGACGTTGTGGTGCTCCCGTCGGTGCGCGAAGGGCTCTCCAACGTCATCCTGGAAGGAATGATGGGCGGCAAACCGGTCGTCGCATCGCGGGCTGGCGGCAATGTTGAATTGGTCGAGCACGATTGCAGCGGCCTGTTGTTCGATATCGGCGACGACGCTGGACTGGCTGAGGCTCTGCTGCGGCTCGCCAATGATCCATTGCTGCGCGAGCGCCTCGGTCAGGGCGCGAGTTCCCGCGCGCAAACACATTTCAGCGTCCCTTCGATGGTCAAGGCCTACGAAAAGGCCTATTCCGACGTGGTTCGCGAACGCTCTCTCACGCATTGAACAATAAATTGGATGCCAATATGTCTGGGACTTTGGGTGATTTTCTGGTGCTTGTCGGTTCCGCTGACGCTGCGGTCAAGGCGCATCGCCTGACGGAAACTCGCCTGTGGGCACAGTGGGCCGGCGTCAGCGGCGAAGTTCAGTATCAGGTGGCCGCGCCTGGCATCCATGTGTGGCGGCGCGGGGATGTCGCCTTTACTGCTGCAGGGGCCTGCGGTGGCCTCGGGGTTGCGATCGAACCTCCGGGAGGGCCGCTTGCTGCGACGGATGTCCGCGCAGCGACGCTACAAAACTGGATGCGCGAGCGCCAATGGTCAGCCAAAGGTCTGCGTGGCCGATTCGCCTATATCTTCTGGGATGCCGGCGCGAATCGGGTACTGGCCTGCACAGACGCGTTTCGCACCTGCACCATCTACTACGCACAAACCCCCTCTGGGTTGGTCATTTCCAGTGACCTGCGCCTCATCGTCCGCAGCGGCCTGATCACACCGAGGGTGTCACAGCACGCCGTCTATCACTACCTGAATTTCTCCTATGTCCCAGCTCCATTCAGCGCTGTCGAAGACGTCTCCAAGCTCCTGCCCGGTCACTGTATGGAATCGATCGCCGGCCGTGTCAGTCTGAGAAAGTATTGGGACGCTCGGTACCCCGCCGATTTGAATGGGGCCGATGCCCCAAGAGCCGAGGCGCTTCGAGATCAGATGATTTCCGCTGTACGCAACTATGGCCCGGCGGCGTCAGAGGGCTGGGGCACGTTCCTGAGTGGCGGCACCGACAGTTCCAGCATCTCCAGCATGCTTTCGAAGGGCCGAACCGCAGCAGTCAACAGCTTCTCGATTGGTTTTGAGGAGGACGGCTACGACGAATTGCCCTATTCGCGCATCGCAAGCAAGGCGTTTGGCATGAACCCACACGAGCGGCGCGTCAATGAGAGCGACGCTCTGGCCGTCATTCCGAAATTGGTTGGCGCCTACGATGAACCATTCGGCAATTCCTCCGCCATTCCAACTTTCTATTGCGCAGAGTTGGCTGCACGAAGCGGCGTCGGCCTCATGGTGGCAGGAGACGGCGGCGACGAAATCTTCGGAGGCAATGAACGCTACCGCAAGGACAAGATCTTCGAGCGTTTCTATCGCGCCCCGGCGTTGGTACGGGGGCTGGGTAGACTGGCGGCAAAGAGCCTTGCAGGAGTCGATACCAGGTTTGCGAATCGCGTCAAGAATTTCGTCGAACGCGGAAGCATGCCCAATCCAGACCGCTTCTACAGTGATGACTCTTTCGCATCGGATCACTTTGAAGAACTCTTGAATCCTGACTTCCGGAATCGCGTTGAGCGCGACGAGTCACTTGATGTTCAACGTGACATCTTCCGAGCCGCCGACGCTGACTGCGATCTCCATCGGCTGATGTACCTCGACCTGAAGATGACGATCGCCGATAACGATGTGGTCAAGGTCGTTCGCGCCGCCAAGATGGCCGGGGTCCAAGTCGTGTTTCCCTACCTCGACCGAGACCTGATCGATTACACGGGCCATTTGCCCGGAAGCGACAAGGTGCGTGGGCTGGAGAAGCGATTCTTGTTCAAACTGGCCACCACGGATATCCTGCCCGAGGAAATTCGGAAAAAGAAGAAACAGGGTTTCGGTCTGCCCGTCAGTGTCTGGCTGCGAAACCGCGGGCGGTTCCACGAGATGGCCCGGGACACCGTGCTGTCAGATCGGGCTGTCAGCCGCGGCTACTTCCAGCCGAAGTTCGTGCAGGGATTGATGGATCGCCACGAACGAGGAGCCTGGGACCACGCGTCCGAAATCTACATGCTGTTGATGCTGGAACTTTGGCATCGCGAGTACATCGATGCCTCGGCATGACATGAATGCGCAGGTCTTGATGGTCCTTGAAAGCATGTTCCCGACCCGGGGCGGGGGCGGAGCCGAAACACAGGTTCGCACGCTCGGTCGACACCTGATTGAACAAGGTGTGCCGGTTTCTCTGCTTGTACCAATGGTGAGCTATGGATCGCAGATCAAACATGACCGTGTGGACGGTATCGCGATCACACGGATTGCCTACCCCAAGGTACCGGCCATCGGCGGGCTGATTCTTCTCACACAGTTGGCCTGGATGTTGATACGCCGGCGCAACACCTACACGATCATTCATGCTCACATCGCCGGAAACATGGCGGCCGTATGCTGCTTGATCGGCTTGCTTGTCGGAAAGCCAGTGCTGGTCAAATTGACCGGGATGACGGAAATGGTCGGGGGAATCCTGGATGACAAACCGAGTCTGTTCGTTCGCCTGCGAAAGTTTGCGATTCGCAGGGCAACCCATTACCAAGCCACGAGTTCGCAAATTGCGCGATTGATGGTGGAGCACGGCTTCGACGCAAGACGGATCCACCTCATTCCGAATGCCGTCGATACGGCCCGATTCGAGAGCACATGTCGCGACGAGGTCAGACGTCGTGAGTTGTGTGGTGACAAATCGGTCGTGGGCATCTTCGTAGGTCGGCTTGAGCCGGAAAAGAACCTTGAACTTCTGATTGATGGTTGGGCAGATGCTTTCTCGAGCAATGTCAGCACGGCATTGCTCATTGTTGGTGCTGGGCGGTTGATGGAACCGCTCAAGGCCCGCGCCGAGCGACTCGGTATTGCTCAGCAAGTCATTTTTGTCGGTGCGAGTGACTCCGTGGAACGGTACATGGCGGTCGCCGACGTCGGCCTGCTGACCTCCAATGCGGAGGGCCTATCGAATACGTTGCTCGAGTACATGGCGAGCGGATTGCCCGTAATTGGTTCGCGGATCAGCGGAACCGAGGACTTCGTCGACACGGGCAATACCGGGTGGCTATTCCCGGCCGGCGACACCAATCAATTCAAGGACTGCCTTCAAAGCGCCGCTGCGATGAAGCAAGGTCGCCTGGCCCAACTGGGCCAAAACGCCAAGCGCAGCGTCGTCTCCCAGGCTTCCATCGCTGCGGTCGTGGGCCGCTTGCTCAACATATACAACGCCGAGTTGGTCGGCTGACAGCAACATGAAATCAAACACCGAGGTCCGGCCGTGTGTGGCATAGCAGGGATCTATTCCCTCGAGGGCAAGCGCATGCCTGGCCCCGAGGTCGTCGACGCCATGTGTCGCCTGATTGAGCATCGCGGCCCGGACGACCAGGGCGTGTACTGCGACGACCGCGCGCAGATCGGCATGCGCCGTCTGAGCATCATCGACTTGGGCGGCGGTCATCAGCCCATCCATAACGAAGACAAGTCAGTTTGGGTCGTCTTCAATGGCGAGATCTACAACTTCCGCGAAGTTCGCAAGGACCTGGAGGCCCGCGGGCACCAGTTCTACACCAACAGCGACACCGAATGCATCGTGCATGCCTATGAGGAATTCGGCGAATCCTGCTTCGCGAAATTGCGCGGCATGTTCGCGATCGCCATTCTCGATCTGCGGGCCGGCAAGATGGTGCTTGCACGTGACCGGCTCGGCAAAAAGCCTTTCTTCTACACCACGACCCATGACGGAATCCTGGCATTCGCATCAGAACTGAAGTGCCTCTTCGCCGTTCCTGGATTCAAGCCGAGCGTCTCGATGACGGCAACGCGCGACTATTTTTCGATGGGCTACGTCCCTGAGCCGCAAACGATCTACGACAAGGTTCACAAACTCCCGCCTGCGCACTACATGGTGGTGCAAGGTGGCAAGCTGTCCCTGCACCGCTATTGGCAGGCTTCCTTCGAACCAAAATGGAACTTTGACGAGGCCACACTCAAGGAGCAACTCACCGCACATCTCGAAGACGCCGTGCGGGCGCGGCTTGTCAGTGACGTGCCATTTGGCGCGTTTCTCAGCGGCGGCATCGATTCGAGTGTCGTCGCAGTATTGATGGCGCGCAACCTCAGTTCCCCCGTCAAGACTTTCACGATTGGATTCAAGGAAGCGGCCTTCAACGAACTCCCCGACGCACGTGCAGTCGCCCAACACATCGGCTCCGAGCACCATGAATTGATTGTCGAGGCTAATGCGGTTTCGATGCTCAAGGACCTGGTCTGGTACTTCGATGAGCCTTTTGGCGACTCGTCGTCAATTCCCACCTATCTTGTGTCCAGGCTCGCGGCCGGACATGTGAAGATGGTCCTCTCGGGTGACGGCGGTGACGAACTCTTTGCGGGTTACACGCGGTATCTGAAGTACGAACAACTCGAGACCATGCGGCGGCGCTCGCTGGGCTTGGCGGGCCCAGCCATGAAATTGGCCGGGTCACTCTTGGGCGGGCCGCGCGGTGCCCGACTCAGCAGGATTGCAGAGCGCATGGCACAGCCGTTCCCCGATCGCTACTTGTCCGGCGTGGCTTTGAACACGCGCGCGGACCTGGGAATGCTTCTGTCGCCTGCTGTTGGCGAACTTGATCCGTTTGCCAGCGTGCGCCGTCATTTTGATCGTCCCGACATTTCGAATCCCATGGAAAAGATCCTGGCGGGGGACATGGCCACCTACTTGAGTGACGACATCATGGTGAAGGTGGACCGCATGTCCATGGCCAACTCACTCGAAGCGCGCGCGCCGTTGTTGGACCACCAGTTGATCGAGTTCGTGGCGCGCATTCCCTACCAGTTCAAGTTGCGTGATGGCACGGGCAAGTACTTGCTGAAGCAAGTCGCTGCGGATCTGCTGCCGGCAGGTGTACTGCAAAAACGCAAGCAAGGCTTTGCGATACCAATCGCAAAATGGCTGCGCAACGACCTCAAGGAGTTGATGTCGGACACTTTGTCGGACCGGAGCTTTCGCGAACGCGGCGTGTTCAATGAAGGCGGCGTGCGCCGGTGTGTCGAAGAGCATCTCGCCGGGACGCGAGATCACAGCGAACCGCTGTGGCTGTTGCTCACCTACGAAATGTGGGCCCGTCGTTTCCTGGACGCAGGTGCCATCAGCGGCCGCACCAACCCATCGTCCATGAGCCCGCTAATAACCTCGGGGTCGGCGGCGGCGATCGCAGCTGCGCCGGCGCTCGCATAACGGTTTCATTGCGCACGAGCCACCGAGGAGCAACGCCATGCTGATCAATCACGCGAAAAGCATATTCCGGCGGATCGTTTCTCCCAGCATAGATGCATTGGGGTTTTACGATCGAGAGCTCCAGAAGTTGAGCACTTCCAACTGGCTGATCGTCATGTACCACCGGGTAATTGCAGACGCCCGGCTCGATCCGTTCTCGCTCGGTATGTGCGTGTCGCATGCGCATTTCGACGAGCAAATCGGGTATCTACGTCGCGAATTCAGTCCAATCGGAATGTCTCAAGCAATCTCGCTGCTCGAACAAGGGCGTCCGCTGCCTGACAGGGCCGTTTCAGTGACGCTAGACGATGGCTATCTGGACAATCTCGAACACGCCCTGCCGGTGCTCGAACGGCACGGAATGCCAGCCACATTGTTCATGCCCACCGGTGGCATGAACAGCGCCGCACCACTGTGGTGGGACCGGGTCATTCACGCCCTGGCGTCAACCCGAAAGTCGAGCGTCGAAGCTTCGCTCATCGGGCTGCCCAAGACAGCACAGCTGTCTCTGGCGGGATGGTCTCGCACCAAAAGCGTCGAAAAAATCCTCGCCACGTTGTGGACGCAGCCGCTGACGCAAACACTCGCGATAGTTGATGCACTGGAGACCGACCTTCTTCCAACGGGCTGCGATCCGTCGGGCGCGTTACGGCTGAACTCGAATCAACTCCTGGAAATGCACCGGCGCGGCATCGAGATCGGTGCTCACACGGTGCGCCACCCCAACCTGACGCTCGAGCCTCCGGCCCAGGTGCGATGGGAGATGGAGACTTCAAAAATGGAACTCGAGTCGCTCTGCGGCACCCCCGTGAACGGCTTTGCCTATCCGGCCGGCTGGATGAACGACGAAACGATCTCCGTGGCGCGAGAGGCAGGGTTCCGCTATGCGGTGGCTACAACCAGCGGGTTCAGCACGCCGCAGCGCGACCTGTTCAAACTCAGCAGGGTCGGGATGCCCGACACCGCAACGGCCGACTTCAAGCGCGCCTTGGTAGGCATCGCGCGGCGCAGCAGTGCCTGGCCACCTCCGCTTTCGCACTTGGTGCCGGCGCGATAGGTCGGGTGCATGTTCATCCTTCTGCGCCTGCTGCTGGCCAGCATCATCGTCTACGTTCCGAATCAGACCCAGTTTCCGTCTGAATTCGAGGTCAAAGGCCTGAACATCATCAACGTGTTGATGGGCCTGACGTTCGCAGTCATGTGGCTGCAACGCGCCCGGCTGCGTGCCATGTCCCCCAATCCTGAAGCTCTCCAGACACCGTTGAAGGGCTCATTCACCTTCATATTCGTCGTCTTGGTCCTCTCCTATTGCATCGGCCAAGTCTACGACTCGTCGGAGTGGGCCAACGACTTGACGGCGCTGAAAAACATCATCTTCTTCATGTTGCTGTATTTCTTGTTCTTTCACTCGGTCCGAGACGAGAAAACCATTTCGCTGCTCTTCGTGGTCATCCTCGCGGTTACCTTCATGGCTGCAGTTCAAGGACTGCGCCAGGCGCTTGACTACGGCATCGCGGCTTACAACGAAACCCGTCGCGTAGCAGCGCCTTTCGGCTGGAGCTATACGAACGCAAACCGCTCCGCAGTCTTCTTCACGATCTTCTTGCCGCTCTTTGCCGCAGTCGGCTTGTTTTACCGAACCAAGTCCTGGGTTCGGCTCGCCGCGTTCGCCAGCTTGGGGTTGTGCATCTTCGTTATTTTCTTCACCTATTCGCGTCAGGCCTATTTCATCGTCGCCGTGCTGGCGTTGCTGTTGACGTGGCGCAAGAGCATCTTCGTCACCGCGCTGGTGGCGATCGCACTGGTGACCTTTCCGTATTGGGCCCCTGAAACAGCAGTGGCGAGACTGGAGAGCACCACGCAAGTCGAGCAGTCGGCACCGTCCAGTTCGAGACCGCCCAAAGAGGGCGAACCCGAGGGCAAATACGACGAAAGTACGGAGAGCCGGTTCATCATCTGGGAAGGTGCAGCCCAATTGATCGCCGAGCGGCCCTGGGGAATCGGACTGAACCACTTCAAGCGCGAGATCGGCACCTATGCGCCCCGCTACAAGGGCATGGATGCGCACAACAACTATGTGCTGTTCACCACCGAGGCAGGGCTTCTGGGCGCTGTGTCGATGATTACCCTGCTGATCGGGCTCATTCTGCTAGGGCGACGCGTCGAGAAGCGCGACGACTCCGACAACTCGCGGATTCTTGGGGTCGGATTCACCATCTCCTCTGTTGCGGTTTGCTTTGGCAACATCTATGGCAGTCGCTTTTTCGACGGTGACGTAATGGGAAATTTTTGGATTCTGGCAGCGCTCGCGGCGCGTTATTCCGTGCTGCCGCGCAAGGCGCCCAGCGCGTCGATCGCAGCAACGACGTCCACTTTGGCGACAACCCAAGGCAGAACTGGAAGCCTTGAACCAGCGCGCCGAACCAATTCGTGACGTGCGCCACACCCTGCGGCTTGGCTCTGACCCTACGATACGGCCGTGGGCCTGGCGGCAACGTGTAACGTCACCGGATCCGGCTCGACGTTTCGAACCCGGAGCAGACCGCGGGATTCGATTTGCAGTTTCTTTGGGTGTTCTGAATGCTGAACAAAGTGGGATGGATGCGTCTGCCTTGCGCTAGCCTATTGGCCGCATTTTTGTTGGCTTGCGGCAGTGGCGGCGGTAGCGATTCAGGCGCTGGCAATCCGAATGTCGGTCCGCCACCCACGGTCGGCCAGTGCGCGAACCGTTACCCGGCAGGGTTTGCACTCGTCAGCGGAACCGACAACCTCACCAACCTGTTGCAGACATCGGTTGGCAAACCGGCCAGGGGTTCGGTCTTCGAAGAGCCTGCATTCAAGACTTGCGCCGTCCGCGTAACAAGCCATGCAACTGACGGCTTGAGCGGTTTCGCGCGCCATGACTACTCACGCCGGCAAGCCTTCAATGCGGACAGCAGCCTGATGCTGGTCTATGCGCTCGACGGCTCATGGAATGTGTACAACGCAAACACCTACGCCTTTGCGAAGCGTCTCAGCGGGCCAGCAGGTGATGCGGAGCCGCAATGGGATCCGACCGATCCGGACGTTCTCTACTACCTTCCGACGAACGGTGGCTTGGTGGTCAACAAGCTGGTTGTGTCAAGCAACACGAGCAGCGTGATAGGCAACTTTTCTGGCCGCCTGCCCTGGGCCGGAGCAGCACGCATGTGGACGAAATCGGAGGGATCACCTTCGGCCGACGGGCGCTACTGGGCGTTCATGGTCGAGACCAGTGGTTTTTCACCGCTCGGTTTCGTCGTCTGGGATCGATTCAACGACCAGATTGTCAGCAGCCGAGCGAATAGCATTCGGCCGGACCATCTCAGCATGAGTGCATCTGGCAACTACGTCGTCGTTTCCTGGAACGACGGCGTCGTGGCCTTCACACGCGACTTTGCAAGCCAAAGGCCACTCGATGTATTGGGTGAACATTCCGATATCGCGCTGGACGCGAACGGGGACGATCTCTACGTCTCGGTGGACTATCAAGCCGGCGACGGCGCGGTCTACATGATCAACCTGCGCACCGGCGCGCGCACTGACCTGTTCCCGACCTACCTCAACGATTCGGCGACAGCGCTGCACATTTCAGGAAAAGCCTTTCGCCGTCCAGGCTGGGTGGTCTTGTCGACATACGCTGAATACTCGAACATCCCGGGGCAAACTGGCAGGGAGTGGCTGCACGCCAAGGTCATGGCAGTCGAGTTGAAAGCCAACCCAAAAGTCCATCATCTCGCCCACCATCGTTCAGTTGACGACAACGATCCGACCTTCGGCTCCTATTTCACTGAGCCACAGGCGAGTGTGAATCGCGACTTCACGAAGATCGTATTCAACTCGAATTGGGGCATCGGGGCTGGCCTGGACATTGAGGCCTATATGGTCGAACTTCCACTCGGCTTGATTCCTTGAAGCCCACCTTCCGCGCCGACCCTTCAGGCAGCCAGCCCTGGCGATGCGTCGCAGTGCCGTCTTGCTTGTCCAAGCATTGCTGCTGAGAAACGTCAGGGGCAAGCACGACCAGGTGCCGCATGCGGCCAAAACGTACCTATCGGCTGTTCACCGACTCCCGCCGCGGTGACACCGAGTGCGGCGGCCGACTCGCCGGAGGCGGTGGTAAGGCCGTAGCGTTGACCGACGGCACCAAATCGGCCGCGGGCCCGCCCGGCGCTGGCGCGACACCGAAGGATTCCGACACCGCCGCTCCCAAAGGCGGCAACTTGCCGGTGGCAGGCAGCGGCAACGGCGGCAATTCAAGCTTGACCGACGCCTCACCCTGCGCTGGCCCGATAGCCGCTGCGCGCAGACTCACCGACTGAAGCACCAGGTCACGATCGAGCCGTGTGCCGATGCCGAACGCTCTGGCCGGTTTCCCGTCGACCGAGATCAGCGCGACGCCCTGGCCCGTGACAGGCGCGTTAGGTTTGCCTTTTGGGGCCATCACACCGATGAGGCGAAAGCGCGACGCCAGTTCAGGAGCAAGCAATGCGGCGGCGGCAGGGGCCACAGGCGCAGCGCCCAGCAGTCGCGTCAAGTCGCCCTGGGCAGTGGCCGCGCCGATCACCGCGACCGAATGCGGCGGCGCCGCAGGCGCGCGCACGAACAGGCGCAGGGCCCAGAACATGACGGATGCCGCCACCAGGGCCCAGACGATGAAAGCGGTAAACCGTGCCCACATGCTTTGATTATGATTCATGCGCCTCACAACTTCAGCGCGCGCGCTGGCAAGAATACGTCATGATGTTGCAGATGAAATCAAACCCGTCACGCTCTCGCGGCTTCACCCTGATCGAACTCATGGTGGTGCTGGTCATCATCGGCGTGCTGGCAGCGCTGATCGTTCCGAACGTGCTCGACCGCACTGATGACGCCCGAGTCACGGCCGCACGCACTGACGTGAACAACCTGATGCAGGCACTCAAGCTCTACAAACTCGACAACCAGCGCTATCCCAGCAGCGAACAGGGCTTGCAGGCGCTGACGGCCAAACCCACGGTCGGTGCCATCCCCCCGAACTGGAAGAACTATCTCGACAAATTGCCAAACGACCCGTGGGGGCGGCCCTACCAATATGCAAACCCCGGCCTGAAAGGTGAGATCGATGTCTACAGCCTGGGCGCAGATGGCGCCATTGGCGGTGAAGGCAAGAACGCCGAAATCGGGTCGTGGCAATGAAACCAGGTGCAACGTGAGTCACCGCGCGCGCGGTTTCACGTTGATCGAGCTGTTGGTGGTGGTGGCGCTGATCGCCATTGCCAGCGGCGTCGTCAGTCTGTCGTTGCGCGACCCGGCCGCCACCCAGCTCGATCAAGAGGCGGCGCGCCTGTCTGCCTTGTTTGAATCGGCGCGCGCCGAAGCCCGTGCATCGGGTCTGTCGGTATTCTGGGAGCCGCGCACTGACCCCGCCCAGGATCCCGGCTTTCGTTTCGTCGGCCTGCCGGCGTCGAACGAGTTGCCGACCCATTGGTTGAGTTCGGGCATCACCGCCGAGGTGGTCGGCGCGCGCGCGGTCACGCTCGGGCCGGAACCCCTGATCGGTGCCCAGCGCGTCGTGCTGCGCGTCGATGCGCGCCGGCTCGCACTCGCCACCGATGGGCTCGGGCCGTTCGTGATCACTGACGAGGCGCAGGCCCCGCAACGCTGATGCATCGCAGCGCCAGCGGCTTCACGTTGATCGAGGTGCTGGTTGCGATGACCATCCTCGCCATTACGCTGGGCGCAGGCATCAAGGCCGCGGGCGCATTGACGAACAATGCCCAGCGCCTCGCCGAGGTCAGCGCAGCCCAATGGTGCGCCGACAACCAGCTCGTCGGCCTGAAGCTGGGCCGGCAGTTCCCCGGCATCGGTGACGGCGAATTCGTCTGCGAGCAACTCGGCCGCACCTACCGCGGCAAACTCGCGGTTCGCGCGACTCCGAACCCCAATTTCCGGCGCGTCGATGCGAAAGTGCAGGACGAAGCGGACCAGCCGATCCTCACCCTCTCGACCATTCTCGGGCGTTACTGATGCGCAGCAAGCCGTCGCGCGGGTTCACGCTGGTGGAGGTGCTGGTGGCCTTGCTGATCATGGCGTTGATGGCCGCAATGGCGTGGCAAGGCCTGGACGGCATGGTGCGTTCGCGCGACGCCAGCCAAAGCAGGCTGGAAGCCACCCTGCGCATGAACACGGTGGTGGCCCAGTGGGAGACCGACCTGGCTTCGGTGCAGGACACTTTTAGCGTGCCGGCCCTGACGTTCGACGGCGCGACGCTGCGCCTGACGCGCCGCGTGCCGGGCGGCGTTCAGCTGGTGGCCTGGGCGTTTCGCAATGAGGGCAACGGCGGCATCTGGCAACGCTGGGCCAGCCCGGCGCACACCACCCGCGCGGAGCTGCAGGACAGCTGGCTGCGCAGCCAGCAGTTTCAGGGCAAGGAGCCCGGTCAGTTGTTGGCGCTGGAAGGCGTTTCGCAGTGGCAGGTGTACTTCTATCGGGGCAACGCCTGGACGAATGCACAGTCCAGCGCCGGCACCTCGCCGGCTGCAGCCCCTGCACCCGCACCGGGTGCGTCGGGCGTCACCCCCAGCGCACCCGTCGGGCCGGCGCTGCCTTCCGGCGTGCGCCTGGTCCTCGAGTTTGCACAGGGCAGCGGAACCAGCGGCAACCTGATCCGCGACACGATCCTCGGGCCATGACCGCGTTGCCGATTCCAAGCTCCCGCGCGTCAAAGCGCGCCCAGCACGGCGCGGCGCTGTTAATGGCGATGATCATCGTCACTCTGGTGGTCACGCTCGCCGGCGCGATGGTTTGGCAACAGTGGCGCGCGGTGCAGGTCGAGGCGGCCGAGCGCGCCCGCACCCAGTCGGCCTGGATCCTCACCGGTGCACTCGACTGGGCACGCCTGATCCTGCGCGAAGACGCGCGGACCGGCGGCGCCGATCACCTCGGTGAGCCCTGGGCGGTGCCGCTCGCAGAAGCCCGCCTGTCAACCTTCCTGGCCGCCGACAAGGACAATACCGACGACGCGCCCGACGCGTTTCTGTCCGGTGTCATCAGCGACGAGCAGGCGCGCTACAACCTCACCAACCTGATCGACCAGGGCAAGATCCTCCCCGACGAACTGGCCGCCCTGGAGCGGCTTTGCCAGGTGATTGGTGTGGCGACCGATGTCGCCACACGCATTGCCGAGGGAATGCGGGATGCTTCGGCGCCGCCAGGTGCGCCGGGCACGAACGCGAACGCCGCCCTGTTGCCGCGTGATGTGCGCCAACTGGCCTGGTTGGGCGTGAGCCTTGAAGCGCTGCGCCGGCTCGAACCGTATGTCACCTTGCTGCCGATTCGCACGCTTGTGAACTCCAATACTGCGGGACGCGAAGTGCTGGTGGCAGCGCTGAAGGGGCTTGACCTGGCCAGCGCAGAACGGCTGCTGCAGGTGCGTCAGCGCAGCCACTTCAAGACCCCCGCGGACGTGCTGGCTCAGGTGCCCGGCCTGCCTGCGGCCAGCAACCCGCAGATTGGCGTGGTGAGCAACTTCTTCGAGGTTCGCGGCCGCTTGCGGCTGGGTGACCGCGTTCTGGAGCAACGCTCGCTGGTGGAGCGGCGCGGCATCGACGTGGTGTTGCTGCAGCGCGAGCAGGTCGCCAGCCGCGAGGCGAACGGGCCCTGAGCGCCGATGCGCGCAGTCGCGATCGGCGAGGCGGCGCGGGTGCGCTGCATGTCACGCCGTGATACCTTGTCTGCGGCGCGAGTGTCATGCGCCGCTGTCTACAATCGACGCGACCCTGACCCTGGCCCCGAATGTCGATCCTCGTCGTCCTGATTCCGCAGCGTGCGCGGCTGCACGCCCAAAGCCCGGCCGGGTCGGACCGCACCGAGTCACGCGCCGGCCAGGAGTACGACTACGTCACCAGCCCCGACGGGCTGCAGGTGCATCGGCATGGCCGCGCGGCGGCGTCGCTGCTGCCCAGCGCCACCAGTGTGGTCGCGGTGCTCGCCGACAACGACGTCAGCTGGCACCGGATCAAGTTGCCCAAGGCGCCGGCGGCGCGCATGCGCGCTGCGCTGGACGGCGTGCTCGAAGAAGCCCTGCTCGACGACGCTGACGCGATCCATCTCGCCCTCGCGCCGCAGGCCGTCCCTGGCCAAACGGCCTGGGTCGCTGCGGTCGACCGGCGCTGGTTGCGCGAAGAGCTGGCTGGACTTGAAAAGGCGAACGTCTTCATTGACCGAGTGGCGCCGATGTCCTGGCCCGACGACCCGCCGATCGGCCACTTCGCCGAGAC
>JANNKS010000344.1:0-2740 GCA_031396425.1 Rhizobacter sp.
ACGGCTTCGATGGGAATCGGCTTGAGGCGTTTCACCAGCATCGATCGGCCGCGCACCTGGGCCTGATCCTGCGCACTCACGACAGTTTCGGGGGCCTGGCCCGTGAGGTGATTGGGGGCAATGTCGGCCAACTTGGCAAACCAGAACAGTGCCATCTTCGTCAACATCTCGCCCTTGCCGGGGATGGGTTCGGCCATCACGACGTCGTATGCGCTGATGCGGTCGCTGGCCAGCATCAACAGGCGATCGTCGCCAACGGCGTAGAGGTCGCGGACTTTGCCGCGGCAGATCAGAGGGAGCGAGCTGAGGTGACTCTCGAAGACGGGCATGGTTGGTGGCATGTCAATCCAAGGGGAAAGGGTCGGCGCACCTTCGCTCGTCGGGTCGGGCCATTGACCATGAAAACCGGGGCGATCTGGAACGTACATGCCGATTGTAGGTATCGAGCCGCGGACGATGTCCGCGCGTGCCGCGTTGACGTTCTGATGCCGGGACAAGAAAAAACCCGGCCGGAGCCGGGTTTTCAGTTTTCAGTGCCAACGTTCTGATCAGGGCTTGGTGCCCGTCGGGAACGGCCACGCCGCTTGTGGGCTGAGGGCGGTCTTCGTTGGCAGCGCGGCAGCAGCTGGGGCAGGTGCCGCAGCCGCCTTCTTGGCAGCAGGCTTCTTCGCTGCTTTCTTCGCAGCGGGCTTCTTTGCCGCTTTTTTGGCCGCAGCCTTTTTCGCCGGGGCTTTTTTCGCGGCCTTCTTGGCTGCAGCCTTTTTCGCCGGGGCCTTCTTGGCCGCCGCTTTCTTCGCGGGAGCCTTCTTCGCCGCAGCCTTCTTGGCGGGAGCCTTCTTCGCTGCCGCTTTCTTCGCGGGGGCCTTCTTCGCCGCGGCCTTTTTCGCCGGGGCCTTCTTGGCCGCAGCCTTTTTCGCCGCCGGTTTCTTAGCCGCCTTCTTGGCCGTAGCCTTCTTTGCAGTTGCCATTACGTTTCTCCTTGATCAAGTTGAAAAAGAACCACCTGACGCCGACGTCTTGTCGCTGTCGGGTGGCTATTCATCGCCCGCAGCCTGCCCAGGAGGGGCGGCCCAGTACGATGAACCCGGTTGCGGGCCGCTGCCGTGCTTCTGCGTCACAGCGTTGCGACCCACGAATCTTGATCTCTCACAGCCACCTTTCGGGGCCTGCCTTGCATTCGCAAGGCCAAAGGACCTCTGGCTCTTGTCCGGCGGCGATCAAACACCGCCTTGCATTCGCCTCAGTCCCACGAAAGCGCACCACCGGATTGATATTCGATGACACGCGTCTCGAAAAAATTGCGCTCCTTCTTCAGGTCAATCATCTCGCTCATCCAAGGAAAGGGGTTCTCTTCGTTGGGGAACAACTCTTCCAGCCCGATCTGGGTCGCGCGCCGGTTCGCAATGTAGCGCAGGTAACCTTTGAACATGGAAGCATTCATGCCCAATACGCCACGCGGCATGGTGTCTTCGGCGTACCGGTATTCCAGCTCCACCGCGCGCTCGAACAACTGTTTGATCTCGCGCTTGAAGTCAGCCGTCCACAAATGAGGGTTCTCAAGCTTGATCTGGTTGATCAGGTCGATGCCGAAATTGCAGTGCATCGATTCATCGCGAAGGATGTATTGGTATTGCTCGGCAGCGCCGGTCATCTTGTTCTGCCGGCCCAGCGCGAGAATCTGGGTGAATCCGACGTAGAAGAACAGCCCTTCCATCAGGCAGGCGAACACGATCAGCGATTTCAGCAGCGTGCGGTCGTTCTCCGGGGTGCCGGTGCGGAAATGCGGGTCCATGATCTGAGCGATGAACGGCAGCAGGAACTCGTCCTTGTCGCGGATCGAGGCCACCTCGTGGTACGCGTTGAAGATCTCGCTTTCGTCCAGGCCGAGCGACTCCACTATGTACTGGGAGGCATGCGAGTGGATCGCTTCCTCGAAGGCTTGCCGCAACATGAACTGCCGACATTCGGGGGCCGTGATGTGCCGGTAGCTGCCCAGCACGATGTTGTTCGCTGCGAGTGAATCGGCGGTCACGAAGAAACCGAGGTTGCGCTTCACGATGCGTCGCTCGTCTTCGGTCAGGCCGTTCGGGTTCTTCCAGGTCTCGATGTCGCGCGACATGTTGACCTCTTGCGGCATCCAGTGATTCGCGCAACTGGCCAGGTATTTTTCCCAGGCCCACTTGTACTTGAACGGAACGAGCTGATTCACGTCCGTCTGGCCGTTGATGATGCGCTTGTCGGCCGCATTGACGCGTCGGAAGGACAAGGCCGGCGCGGGTTGTGCCGGCGATGCGACCACTGCGCCGGCCGCAGCGGTATCGGCGTGTGCGACGGGGCGGTTGAACGCGGAGCCAGGCTTCACGGCGCGCGCTGCCAGCGAGTGGCCAAGCGCAACGCCAACGTCTTGAAGTGTCGAGGGTTTCAGGTCTTCTTCCCAAACCAGCATGTTGATGTCCTGTGGGTGTCGATTATGAAAGCGTTGTGTGAAATCGCCAAGCGATTGCTTACTCTCAGACGCGATGCCTGTTGCCAGATTGCATCGGCGCAGAGCGTTTCGGCGAGAGCCGCAACGTCGCTCGTCGGGGCTTGCCTGGTGTCACCTTGGTCACTGACACGCTTCGCAGGTTGGGTCATCAATCGCGCAGAAGCGCACCTCGCTTTCGGATGGCGCACCGATGCCGGACCCGTCGAAGCCTGCGCCCATGACCTCGGAGCCCGAGGTTGCCGAATGGCTGGCCAC
>JANNKS010000110.1:0-2178 GCA_031396425.1 Rhizobacter sp.
TTGGCATTCTTGCGGCGCAGCTCGGCCACCGCCGTCGCCAGGTACTCGGCGCCACCCGCCGCCACGTTGATCGTCTTCGTCGCATCGGCCGGATCCTTGATGCGGATGCCGCCCAGCGGCGGCAGCAGGTTGCCGTGGAAGTCGTTGATGGCCAGCACCTTCACCGTCACCGGCGCCGTGGCGCGCGGCGGCACGCTCGTGCAGGCGGAGAGTCCAGTGGCAAGCACGACGCCGATGCAGACCGTCAATTTCTCTGGGATTCGCGACCAATTCATGGCAGTCCCGGCAGTTGAACCAGCAAGTGTAGGCACGCGATCCAGGCGAGGCATCGGCGCGGCGTGCTTTGACCCAACCCGTGGAGGCACGACGCGTCCACAACGGTGTCGGGCCGGCCCGCACGACGCTTGTGCCAGACTGAGCACCTTGCCCGCAACGGCCATAGCCCCCTTCTTCCATGCCGACCCAGCCGCTGACGCCGCAGGCTTTCGCTACCTTGCTGCTGCTGGCGTGCCTTTTCGGCGGCAACCACGTCGCCGCGCGCGTGGCGCTGGACCATGGTGTCGATGTCGCCACCGCCGTCGCGGTGCGCAGCCTCGCCACGGCGCTGTTCGTCGGCGCGCTCGTGGTCTTGAATCGCGTGCCATTCAAACTCGGGGCCCGCCAGGCGCGTGTGATGGGCGTGATTGCACTGCTCGTGTTCGTGCAGAGCCTGTGGCTGTATTCCTCGGTGGCGCGCATTCCGGTCGGGTTGGCGCTGCTGGCGTTCAACACCTATCCGCTCTGGGCCGCATTCGCGGCTTGGGCGATCTACCGGCGCCAGCCCGAGCGCGCGGTGCTGATCGCGATGCCCGTCATCCTGTTCGGCCTGGCGCTCGCGCTCGACGTGTCGGGCGTGGCCGCGGGCCTGAGCGCGCAGGCGCAGCTTCGCAGCATCGGTGTCGGCGTGGCCTACGCGGTGGGCGCCGGCGCGGTGTTCGGCCTTGTGTTGGCGTTGACCCAGCATGAAGTGGCCGCACTCGATGGGCGCCTGCGCACCGCGATCACGATGGCAATCGTCGGCGTGCTCGCCTGCGCCGGCGCGTTGGCTCAGGGCGGCCTGCACTGGCCCGATGCGCCGGCAGGCTGGTGGGGCCTGGCCGCGCTGACGGTGTTGTACGGCACCGCGTTCACGACGCTGTTCACGATATTGCCCAAGCTCGGCGTCGTCGGCAATTCCCCCATCCTCAACGTCGAGCCGGTGGCGGCGCTGGCCATGGCCTGGCTGATCCTCGACCAGCGCGTCGCACCGATCCAGCTGGTCGGTGCGCTGATCGTGGTGGGGGCGGTGATGGCGCTGGGGTTGCGGCGGCGCTGATGGCCGCGCACCGTTGCGACGGCGTGCGCAGCGAAGGGCACCGCTATGGAACCAGGACCAACAGCCAGTTGACAAGTGCACGCGCCTCGTCGTGTGTGACCACGGCAGCGTTGGGCGGCATCGTGACGGTGCTGACCTTGCCCGACCAGTGCCTGGAGTTGGGGTTCGAGCCGGTCATGACGATGCGCGTGAGTCGCTGCGACGCACCGGGGTCATCGCGGTACTTGACGGCGATGTCACGCCACGCCGGTCCAATGGGGGGCAGGCCGTCGGCCCGTTTGGGCAGCGGCAGGATGCTGTGACAGGCCATGCAGCCGCGCTCGGTCGCCAACTTGAGCATGGTTTCGGCGTACTCCGCCGGGGTTGCATGAACGGGAGCGGCAGCGATGGACAGCGCCAACACGGCACATGGCAAGGTTCGCATTTGAGTTCTCCTGAATCGATCAGCGCAGCTTACGTATTTGGCCGGCTTGCGCCTTGACGGACGTTAACCCGTTCGCGGCTCCGAGTTCAGCCGCCACGTTGTCTTGGGTTCAGTGTTTTGCTGATGCCCGATGCTGCGCCGACGGCGCAACCATCAATCGGTCCGCAGTCCCTTGCCGACGATGCTTGGGTAACTTCGGGCATGGGGTAGGGTTGCTCGTCGGGTGTGCCTAGTCCCAATACTGTTCAGATACGAAGAACCGGGATCGGCTGATGCCGTTGGTGCTGTAGCTGGCCGCTTTGGCTTACGTTGATGTTGCTCTTCTTGGGTTTCACGCCGCGCGGGTTGATGCGGCCGAGACTGCTGACGGAGCGACCTCGCGGGATTTCGGAGAGCATCG
>JANNKS010000413.1:0-6422 GCA_031396425.1 Rhizobacter sp.
TCGTTGAACAACACCACGTCCTGGCTGACCAAGGCGAACTGGCGCCGCAAAGCGGGCACGCTCCAGTCCGACAGCGGAACGCCGTCAAGCAGCAGTTGCCCGCCGGTGGGTTCGATGAAGCGTGGCAACAGGTTCACCAGCGTCGATTTGCCGGCGCCCGAGGGCCCGACCAGCGCCACCGCTTCACCCGCACGAAGGTGCAGGCTGACCCCTGCGAGCGCCGGGCCGGTCGCGGTGGGGTAGTTCAGCGTCACGTCGCGAAGTTCGAGTTCACCCGATGAGCGCCCCGGGTCGTAGGTGCCGCCGGCCTCGCTGGGTGTCTGGTCGATCAGTGCGACACCCCGCTCGAGCGCCGCCACACCGCGCGTGATCGGGCCGGCCACCTCCGAGAGGTGTTTAACGGGCGCCACCAGCATCAGCATGGCGGTGACGAATGCGGCGAAGCTGCCGACGGAGCCGCCCTGCGAACCGCTTTGCCACAAGGCAGCCACGATCACGGCCGACAGCGCGCAGGCGGCAAGCACCTGGGTCAGGGGCGTCATGGTCGCCGCGGCCACCACCGACTTGATCGACAGGCGCCGCAGGATCTCACTCACCGCTTCGAAGCGTGTGGCCTGCGGGACCTGCGCGTTGTGCAGACGCACGATGCGCCAGGCGAGCACGTTTTCTTCCACCACATAGGCCAGTTCGTCGATCGCCTTCTGGCCCTCGATCACCAAGCGGTGCAGGCGGCGGCTCAAGGTGCGCATCACAAAGGCCACGGCCGGGAACAGCACCGCGATGAACGCCGTCAATTGCCAGTTCAACCATAACAAGTAGCCGAGCAATGCAACCAGGCTGAGTGAATCCTTCACCAGCGTCAGCAGCGAATTCACGAGCTGGCTGGCACCGCCTTGCACTTCGTAGGTCAACGTGTTCGTGAGGCTCGACGCGGAGTGGCGTGTGAACAGCGCCGGCTGCGCGTTGAGCAGGCGTTCGAACATGGCCTTGCGGATCGCCAGCGTGCCGCGATTGGCCACCCAGGCCAGGCCATACTGGGCGGTGAAGCCCGCCAGTCCGCGCACCGCAAACAGACCGATCAACACCACGGGCACCATCCACAGAGGCAGTGTGCCCGCCTTGAAGCCACTGTCGAGCAGCGGCTGCATCAAGGCCGGAATCATCGGCTCGGTGGCTGCGCCGACGATGGCTGCCGCGACGACCATGGCCACGCCGGCCTTGCTGTCAGCAAAATAGGGCGCGATGCGCGCCAGGCGGGTCTTGAGTGCAGGGGCGGGCGGGAGGGGCGGCGAACTCATGCGGCGCCGATTATCCGTCGAGGTGGTGCCTACAATCGCCGCAACATTCCGCCAGCGCGCACATCACACTACATGTCGGTTCCCCACCTGTCGGTCATCGTCATCACCAAAAACGAAGCCCGGCACATTGCAGACTGCCTCAAGAGCGTGGCGTTTGCTGATGAGTGGGTGGTACTGGATGCGGGCAGCACCGACGCCACCTGCGAGATCGCCAGTGCGCTCGGCGCGCGCGTCGAACGCAGCGGCGCCTGGCCTGGTTTCGGGGCGCAGAAGAATCGCGCCCTCGCCTTGGCGCGGGGTGACTGGGTCTTGAGTGTTGATGCCGACGAGCGGGTCAGCCCGCCACTCGCGCAGAGCATTCGCGCCGCGCTGCAACAAGAACGAATCTCGCCAAGCGAGGTGGCCGGCTTCGAAATGTCGCGTTTGTCCCGGTTCTGCGGCCAGTGGATGCGTCATGGTGACTGGTACCCCGATCGTGTCCTGCGCCTGTTTCGCCGCACGCATGGCCGTTTCAGCGATGACCTGGTGCATGAGCGGCTGAAAATCGACGGCCCGGTGCGGCGGCTGCAGGGCGAGTTGATGCACGAGACGATGCCCACACTGCACGATGCGCTCGACAAGATGAACCGGTACAGCACCGGCCGCTCGCTCGACAAGCTGCGCCAGGGCGGGCACGGTGGCTTGGGCGCGGCGCTGCTGCACGGCGTTTGGGCGTTTGTGCGCTGCTATCTGCTCAAGCGCGGCTTTCTCGACGGGCGCCTGGGCTTCGTGCTCGCGGTCTACGTCGGCGAGGGCACCTATTACCGATATCTGAAGATGGCCACGCCGCTGGAAACGCGAACGTGAATCGATGGAACAATCGCACCCTTTGATGATCCATGCGAGATCGGAACCTTTGATGCTGCAACGACGTGACTTCGCACTGGCCGCGGCCTCCTTCCTCGGCATGCCGGCTCGCGCCCAGTTCCGGGTCGAGATTTCCGGCGTCGGCGCGACCCAGTTGCCCATCGCCATCGCGCGCTTTCGCGACGAAGACAAATCCAGCCAGCCGATCGCCGCCATCGTGCGTGCCGATCTGGAGCGCAGCGGCGTGTTTCGCGGCGTCGACACGACGGCCACGCTGGATGAAACCTCGCGCCCGGTGATGGGTGAATGGCGCGCCCGCAGTGCCGATGCGCTGGTGGGGGGCTCGGTGTCGCGCCTGGCCGATGGGCGCTTCGACGTGCGCTTCAAGCTGTGGGACGTGGTCAAGGGGGTCGAGCTCGGTGGCCAGAGCAACGCCGTCGAGGCGGCCGATCTGCGCCTCGCCGCGCACCGCATTGCCGACTACATCTACGAGAAACTCACCAATGAAAAGGGCGTGTTCTCGACCCGCATCGCCTACGTCACGCGCGGCGGCGGGCGCTTCGCGCTGCGCGTGGCCGATGCCGACGGTGAAGGCGGGCAGGTGGCGCTGAACAGCGCCGAATCGATCATCTCGCCGGCCTGGTCACCCGATGGGCGTGAGCTGGCCTATGTGTCGTTCGAGAGCCAGAAGGCGGTGGTCTATTCGCAGGAAGTGGCGAGCGGAAAGCGTCGCGCGCTGGCGAATTTCCGCGGCTCGAACAGCGCGCCGGCCTGGTCGCCCGACGGGCAGACGCTGGCGGTGACGCTGTCGCGTGACGGTGGCTCGCAGATCTACCTGCTCAACCGCAATGGTGACAACCTGCGTCGCCTGACGAACAGCCCGGCGATCGACACCGAGCCGGTGTTCGCTCCCGACGGGCGAGCCCTGTATTTCGTCAGCGACCGGGGTGGGGCGCCACAGATCTACCGTACCGCGGTGACCGGTGGGGCGGTGGAGCGCATTACATTTGCAAGCAGCTACAACATCAGCCCGGCGATCAGCCCGGATGGCCGCACGATGGCCTATATTTCGAGGCTGGGCAATGACTTTCGCCTGCACACGCTGGATTTGACCGGTTCGGCACAACCGGTGGCGCTGACCGACTCCAGTGACGACGAAAGCCCGAGCTTCTCGCCCAACGGGCGTTTGATCATCTACGCCACGCGCGCGCAAGGGCGGGATGTGTTGATGACGACCACGCTGGACGGCAAAATCAAGGCCCGCTTGATCTCCACCACGGCCGATGTGCGCGAGCCGGTGTGGGGGCCGTATGGCCGCTAGATTGAGCGCAATGATTCCGGTTATTGTCTAGAGCATTGGTTTCGGGCATGGTGCCCATTCACACGGAAGGGATGAAACATGGCTGCCAACAAACATGCACTGATCGCCTTGGCGGTTCTCGGCGCCCTCGCGGGTTGTTCGAGCACCAAGCTCGACGCCGATGTGCCGGTCGAAAGCCGCACGCCTGCGAGTTCGCTCAGCGCCAACGCCAAGCCGGGGACGGGGGCGAATGCGAATCCGAATGCCACGAGCAGTGGCACGGCGCAGTCGGCCGTGACACCGGTGGACCTCACCAAGACCGCCCCCGTGGCGATGGGCAACCTGCCGCGGGTGGTGTACTTCGACTTCGACAGCTACATCGTGAAAGACGAGTTCCGCCCGACGGTGGAGTCGTATGCGAAGGTGCTGGCCGCCGACCGCAGCAAGCGCCTGGCCATCGAGGGCCACACCGACGACCGGGGCGGGCGCGAATACAACCTCGCACTGGGCCAGAAGCGCGCCGAGGCGGTGGCCAAGTCGCTCGCGCTGCTGGGCGCCAAAGACACCCAGGTCGACGCCGTGAGTTTCGGCAAGGAGCGCCCGGCGGCGCAGGGCAATGACGAAGCGGCGTTCGCAAAGAACCGGCGCGCCGAGTTGACGAGCCGCTGAGGAGCCTGGCCATGCGTGCCCCCACCCGTGTGCTGCAGACCCTGGCGCTGTTCGGTGCGCTCGCCGCACCGGCGGCGCACGCCGGGCTGTTCGATGACGACGAGGCGCGCAAGGCGATTCTTGAACTGCGCCAGCGCCTCGACCAGACCAACGAGCAGTACCGCAACAAGCAGGCCGAGCAGATTGCGCAGCTGACGGCGCAGATGAACTCGCAGGTCGTTCAGCAGAACACCCAGCTCACGCTGCTCAACGAGCAGATGGCGCAAATCAAGCGCAGCATGGTCGAGCTGAACAACCTGATCGAGCAGCTCAAGGCCGATAACGCCAAGCTGCGCGGCCAGGACGAACAACTCGCGCGCGAAATCGCCGAGGTGCAACGCAAGCAGAAAGACCTCGTCCAGGGAGTGGACGATCGCATCCGCAAGATCGAACCGGTGAAGGTGTCGGTCGATGACCGCGAGTTTCTCGTCGACCCCGACGAGAAGCGCCAGTACGACGACGCGATGGCCGTGTTTCGCAAGGGCGACTTCGAGAAGGCGGCGATTGCGCTGGTCGGGTTCCAGAAGCGCTATCCAGCCAGTGGTTATCGCGAGTCGGTGTTGTTCTGGCTCGGCAATGCGCAGTATGGCAAGCGCGACTACAAGGAAGCCATTCCCACCTTCCGCGCGTTGGTGAGCGCCTCGCCGGACCACCCGCGCGCCGCCGAGGCATTGCTGTCGGTGGCGAACTGCCAGCTCGAGCTGAAAGACGCCAAGGGTGCGCGCAAGACGCTCGACGAGCTGATGAAGGGTTACCCCAAGTCGGAAGCCGCGCAGGCCGGCAAGGAACGGCTCGCCACGATCAAGCCGGGCTGAGCCCGGACTCAAACAGTCCTGAGGACTGTTTGTGCCTGGCGAAGGGCCCGAGCTCTGCGAGGGCGCGGCCTGCAAGGTGAGCCCGCCAGACTCGAACTGCACGGGGCCGGGGCCATGCACCCCGGCATGCCTCGCTGCCTAGAATGCGGTGATGCAAGAAGTCGACCTGAAGGCCCTGTCTTCGCTCGTTCTGTGGGCCTCGTTTGCGCTTGCGGTGTTGTTCGGCGCGATCGCGCAGCGCACCCACTTCTGCACCATGGGCGCCGTATCCGACATCGTCAACATGGGTGACTGGTCGCGCATGCGCATGTGGGCGCTGGCGGTGGGCGTGGCGATGATCGGTTTCAACGCGATGGTCGGCGCCGGTTGGGTCGACGCGTCGAAAAGCATCTACGCCGGGCCCCGCTTCATCTGGCTGTCGGCGCTGGTCGGTGGTCTGATGTTCGGCTTCGGCATGGTGCTGGCATCAGGCTGCGGCAGCAAGACGCTGGTGCGACTGGGCGGCGGAAATCTGAAGTCGCTGGTGGTTTGCATCGTGCTCGGCGTGGCCGCGTTCGCGACGCTCAAAGGCGTCACCGCCGTGGCGCGCGTGGAGAGTGTGGACACGGTCTTCATCGCCGTGCCATCGGGCCAGGACCTGCCGTCGCTCGCCGCCGCTGCCACGGGGCTGCCCAAGGCCACGCTCGCGGTGGTGCTCGGCCTCGGCCTGGGCGGGGCGCTGGTCGCCTGGGCGCTGGCGCGGCCGGAGGGGCGCAGCGCCGATGCCCTGCTGGCTGGCCTGGGCATCGGTGCACTGGTGGTGGGCCTGTGGTGGGTGTCGGGGCGGCTCGGCCATGTGGCCGAAGACCCGAACACGTTACAGGAAGCATTCGTCGCCACCCACTCGCAGCGCATGGAGAGTTTCACCTTCGTGGCGCCGATGGCCTACACGCTCGACTGGTTGATGCTGTTCAGCGACAAGAGCAAGGTGCTCACGCTGGGCATCGTCACCGCGGTGGGCGTGGTGGTGGGCTCGGCACTCTATTCGGCCGCCACGCGCAGCCTGCGCTGGGAGGGGTTTCGGGACGCGCAGGACACTGCCGACCACCTGATCGGCGCCGTGCTGATGGGCGTGGGCGGTGTCACTGCCCTGGGTTGCACCATCGGCCAAGGCCTCTCCGGCCTGTCGACGCTGAGCCTGACCAGTTTCGTCGCGTTCGGCGCCATCATCGCCGGCGCGGTGTCGGGTTTGCGGTTCCAGATCTGGCGCATCGAGCGCGCAGCGTGAACCGCGTGCCAGCCGATGTGCCTGCAGGTCGAGCATGAACCTGGCCGACACCAGCGCCCCGGACCTGGAACGCCGCTTCGCCGGCTTGCGCCGCCTGTACGGCGATGCCGGGTATGCGCGGGTGCGCGCCGCGCGCGTCGCCATCGTCGGCGTCGGCGGCGTGGGCTCCTGGGCCGCGGAAGCGTTGG
>JANNKS010000422.1:0-1823 GCA_031396425.1 Rhizobacter sp.
GGTGCAACGGCATCCACCTCAACCTCATCGAGGCGGCCGAAAGCCCGGCCGACGAGTCGTGGCGCAACATCAATGCCATCGACGATCTCACGCGCACGCTGATCAGGCCCAGGCCTGCCGCCTGGCGCGCCGACACCGGCAGGCGGTGCTTCATCACCTCTTCCGCCGATACCGATTTCAGCCGCCGCGCCAACAGGTAGGTCCAGTACTCCGAGCCGTAGAGGTTGCCCATGTTCTTGTAGTGCGGGTTGAGCACCACGCTGCGCCGCGCCCAGACCTGGTCGGCCGCCAGCGCCACGAACACGCCACCGGCGCCGGCGTTGCCCTGCATCGCGGCAATGACGATGCGGTCGGTCGCCTCGATCAAGGTCTGCGTGACGTCGTCGATCGCATTGATGTTGCGCCACGACTCGTCGGCCGGGCTGTCGGCCGCCTCGATCACGTTCAGGTGGATGCCGTTCGACCAGAAGTCGGTGCCACCGAACAACACCAGCACCCGCGGCGGCTGGGCGAGCGCGAAGCGCAGCGCCGCGGTGAGCCGCTCGCACTGCGCCGTGCTCATCGCACCGTTGTAGAAGGGGAAATGCAGATGGCCGACGCCACCCTGCGCGTCGTAGCGGATCTCGCGATAGCCCGATGCATGGCCCGATACCTTGCCCGATACATCGCCCGGCGCATCGATCGCGATGCGCCATTCGGGCAGGTTCGCTGTCTCTGCCGGGAAGGCCAGCGCCGTGGGCAGCTTGAAGCTGCCCTCCTGGTCGGTGCGGCGCACGTGACCGAACCAGACCGCACCATCGATGCTGGCGCGCAGCACGGCCTCGTGCCGGCGGCCGATCACCCTGCCCGGTTCATGACGCTGCGCGAGCGTCTGTGCGTGGGCGTCGAAAAGATGGCATGGCGTGTCGAACAGACGGTCGAGCACGCCCGGCGTGCCGTCGGCGGCGCGCACCTTGCGCAGGATGGTGCGGGTGTCGTCGCGCTGCCAGTCGATGCAGCGCACGGCCTGAAGCATCAACGGGCGCCAGCGGCCGGCCGCGGTGTCGTCGGCGGTCATGGGCGTGGGTTTGGGCGTGCGCGATGCCATCGGCTCGCCCTCGTCGCCGAAGCGGCGCACCGCCGCAACCACTGCGCGCGCCGCGGCTTCGGTGACCTCGTTGCGGTACAGGCTCGACTTGGTGGCCGCGCGCATCGCAAACGTCTCGGCCGCCCACACCGGGCCGGCGTCCATCTCGGCCTGCGCCTGCAGCGCGGTGACGCCCCATTCGCGCGCGCCTTCCGCGATCGCCCAGTCGAGGGCAGACGGCCCGCGGTCGCCGACGATGCCCGGGTGCACGACCAGGCAGACCGTGTGGCGCCAGACTTCTTCGGGAATCGCGCGCTTCAGGAACGGCGCGATGATGAGCGCGGGCCGGTGCAGCGCCACCGCCTCGATCGTCACCGCATCCGAAATATCGAACTCGATCGCCACCTCGTGGTCGAGCGCCGTGAGTTCGAGGTACAGGCGTTGCGTCAGGCTGTTGAAACTGCGGGTCAGGAACAGGATGCGCACGGGCGAGCTTGAGCACCCGTGTTCCAGATGATTTCCACCCGGTCCCCTCCTCCGACGCCCGCACCAGCCCGCACCGAGACGCTGGTGGGAGCGTTGGCCGTCGTCCAGGTGCCGGGCAAGTTGTTGTTGTTGCCGACGCGGAAGATGAAGTCGTCGGCGGTGATATTCGGGTGCGAGCCCGTGATATCGACCATGATGCCGTTGATCCCCTTGGTGTAGCTGGAGACATTGGCAAACGTGGCCGCGCCGGTATCTTCCCAGAAGTAGGCCG
>JANNKS010000474.1:0-4151 GCA_031396425.1 Rhizobacter sp.
TGCGGGTGACCTCGTTCTCGACGATCTCGGGCGAAGCGCCGGGATAGTCGATCTGCACCACGACGGTCGGAAAATCGAGGTTCGGAAACTGATCGACCTTGAGCCGCTGGTACGAGAACAGGCCGAGCACGACGAAAGCCATCATGACCATCGTGGCGAGCACGGGGTTGTGAATCGAGACGCGCGTGAACCACATGGGGTCGGTCCTCAGCGCGATGCCGAGGCGGAAGCCGCTGCGTTGCCGTTGGCAGGTGCCTTCGGGGCCGTTGACATCAGCCGCACCGGCGTGCCGTCGCGCAGCGCGCCAACGCTTCCCGCCAGCACTTCGGCACCGGCGGACAGACCTGAGGCGATTTCCACCCAGGCCTGACCATTCACTTCGCCCTGCGAGCCCAGCGTCACTTCGCGCGAGCGCGCCTGGCCGGACTCGATCTGCAGCAAATATGGCTTGGCGTGATCGGTGCGCACCGCAGTCAGGGGCAGGGCGAGTGCCGATTTGCGCGCCAGTTCGATCTGCCCCTTGGCGAACATGCCCTGGCGCAGCGCAGGCTGGCCCTGCACCGACAGGTAGACCATGATGGAGCGGCTGCCCGCCTGCGCGCTCGGGTTGATGCGGGCCACCTTGGCGGCGATGCGGCCGTCGACGCCATCGATATTCAGCGACGCCGGCTTGCCGATGCCCAGGCTCGGGATGTCCTCGGCCGCGATGGCCGCCTCGAGTTCGAGCTGCGAAAGGTCGACGATCTCGAGAATGCGCGCGTCGACCGGCACGCGCTCGCCGGGCTGCACCAGGCGCTGGGACACCAGGCCGCTGATGGGCGCCACCAGCACCGCGTCGGTGCGCGCCTTGCGTGCCAGTTCAACCGCGGCCAGGGCCGCTTGCAGGTTCGCCTGCGCCGCCGCTTCGTTGGACACGGAAGTTTCCAGGCCGGTGGGCGATATGAAGCCTTGGGCGACGAGCGCACGGTTGTTCTCGAGTGCGCGCAATGCAATATCGAGCTGTGCCTTCGCGGACGATGCGGTCTGCTCGGCCTGACGCAGTTTCCAGTCGAGCTCGGTGTTGTCGAGCTGGCCGAGCACCTGGCCACGCTTCACCCGGTCGCCCTCGCGCACGCTGAGCGCTTTCACTTCGGCCGCGACCTTCGCCTTCAGGACGGCTGCGTTGACGGCCTTCAGGCCGCCCGAGATCTCGAGCGTGCGTGCCAAATCGACCACACGTGCGGTCAGCACATCTGCGGGCGCCAGTTCAAGTGCCATGGCGGGTTTGGGGGCCGTCGCGACGGGGGGTTTTTCTGCCAGGCGCTGCTGGACGGTTCGGGCGACGAAACCGCCCACCAGCAGCACGACCGCCAGCACCACGCCCCATCGAATCGCGCGTTTCATCGGTGGGGGGTTCCTTGGGTGGGTGGGCGGCGGCGCGCCGCGGAGCGCGGTTTCGGCGCGGCCTGCAATCCATGCAGCACCAGATCGAGTTGCGCCGTGATAAAGGCTCGAGCGTCGATGCTGTGGCCCACGCCGCAGGCGCCGATCGAGTGTTTGTGCATCACGAGGTAGAGCATCGGCGCGACCAGGGCGTGAACCACATCGATCACGTTGACAGGGCGAAACTCGCCGCTGTCGATGCCACGCTGGAGCATCAGTGACAACAGCCGTTCCGACGGCTTGATCACCTCATCGACATAGAACTGCGCGATCTCCGGGAAATTGCGCACTTCCGACATCATCAGCTTCATGATGCCCGAGGCGCGCGTCTCGCCGATGCGCTCCCACCACAGCGTGTAGACCAGCGTCAGCAACTCGGCGCTCGACCCGGTGAAACGATCGACGATCTCCAGGCCCTCGGCAATTTCCGTCACCATGTTGTGGCGGATCACTTCCTTCAGCAGTTCTTCCTTGCTGGGGTAGTACAGGTACAGCGTTCCCTTGGAGACCCCCGCGCGCTGCGCCACTTCTTCGGAACGTGTCGCCGAGAAGCCTTTCTCGACGAACAGGTCGAGCGCGGCGTCGAGCAGCTCCTGCGGGCGGGCGTCTTTGCGGCGTTGGCGTGGGTTCGGATCGGGCATCTAAAAATACTGACTAATGGGTCAGTAATGTAGTGCGCTGGATGGCGCAGGTCAATCCTTCATGCTCGTCGCGCTTCACTGCTGTACACAGCCACAGCGAAAAGGGAACTTCCTCAATTCAGAATGGCGGTCACCTGCGGTGCATGTGCCGGGCCAAGCGCATCTTGCGTCCTGGGCAGACACACGCGCACACGCGGCGCAGGCATTTTCATCGCGACGGAGCGATGGGCGAAGCTGAAGCCTCGATGTAGGGGATAGCCGGCACCGATGGGCTTGCCTAGAGTACTGGCAATGCACATGCTTGCATTTGGCTTAAACCACAAAACCGCGCCACAAAAATTGCGTGGCAGGTTTTCGCTAGCGCCCGAAAATCTTGCGCAAGCGCTGAACTCGTTTCGCGAGCAGATGCGACGATGCAATGTGGCGTCGGAGGCCACGCTGCTTTCCACCTGCAATCGCACCGAACTTTACTGTGCGGCCAGTCCTGCGAGCGACGATGATCTGCTGCGGCCTGCGCTGGAATGGTTTGCGGGCGTAGGAGGCGTGCGGGGCACCGATTTTCTGGACCATGGTTATGTCAAGCACGGCGAGCATGTTGCTCGGCATGCCTTTCGCGTCGCGAGTGGTCTTGATTCGATGGTTCTGGGCGAGCCGCAAATTCTCGGTCAGATGAAACGCGCGGTTCACGAGGCGGATGGTGCGGGGACGCTGGGTCGCAACTTGCAGCGGATGTTTCAGCGTGCCTTCTTCGTCGCCAAGGAGGTACGCTCAACCACCGAAATCGGCGCGTTTTCGGTCAGCATGGCTGCCGCGTCGGTGCGCTTGGCGGTTCAGCACTGTGGCGACCTTCGCAACGTCAAGGTCCTTCTCGTCGGCGCGGGCGAGATGATCGGGCATGTGGCCCTACACTTTGCCGCGCACACGCCAGCGGGGATCACGATCGCCAATCGCAGCCCTGCGCGCGCTGCGGCTTTGGCGCGCCGTTGTAGTGCAAAGACACTGTGCCTGACCGACATGCCCGGCCGGCTGAGTGAATTTGACGTCGTTATCTCGTGCACCGCCAGCATGCTTCCGATCATCGGCTTGGGTGCCACAGAGGCGGCGATGAAGGCGCGCGGCGGGCGATCGACGCTGATGATTGACCTTGCCGTGCCGCGTGACATCGAGCCCGAGGTGGCGCGACTTTCAGGCCTGAACCTCTACTCGATCGATGATCTTGGCGGAATCGTCGCCACTGCCGGGCTGAAACGCCGCGAAGCCGTTGTACACGCCGAGGCCATTATCGAAAAACAGGTCCAATACTTCGTCGACTGGCTCGACCGGCGCACGGTCGTGCCGCTCATTCAGTCGGTGAATGCGCGGGCCGCTGCATGGCAAGCCGCCGAAATCAAGCGTGCCCGTACGCGGCTTCGGCACGGCGTGCCGATCGAAGACGTCCTGGACGCGCTGTCGAAGGGGCTGACCCAAAAGATGCTGCACGGTGTATTCGCGCAGCTGAACTCTGCCGACGGCGAAGAGCGCGAACGCTTGGCGAGGACGTTTGCGCGGGTCTTCCTGGGACCTTCGAGTCGACGCTTGACGTGAGTCGCGACTGCCACGGCCGGCGTTGCGTGTCAACCCAGCGCAAGCTCAATCCAGCAATCGCATGGCGAGGCGGGTGGCGCCATTAAACTGTCGTACATGCCGCGCTTCAGCATGGGTTGCCTCATCGGCATATTGGCCGCGATCTCCTCTGCATCCGTGCAGACTGTCCACGCCCAACACGCTGGCGCAGCAGCATTCAATGGCGCCGCGGTCTTCCGGAACAACTATCCCCACGCGCCCAAGGCGAGCTTCTGGTCGTGGCAGTGGGAGCGGCTGCGCAACGGCCTTCCCAAGCCACCGCCCGAGGGCTGGAACCTGCCCGCCGTATCGACCGATCCAGAATTGCTGCGCTCCCCCGCGGCCAACCCCTCGATGACCTGGATAGGCCACGCGACGGTGCTGTTGCGAGTCGCCGGGAAGAATGTCTTGTTCGATCCGAACTTCTCGCTGCGTGCAAGCCCGGTTTCGTTTGCCGGCCCGACGCGTTTGGTGCCGTTGCCGATC
>JANNKS010000524.1:0-4241 GCA_031396425.1 Rhizobacter sp.
ACGACGGCGACGCTGACCCAGAACGAACTGCTCGGCGTGGACGCGTCGACACTGTTGCGGCGCCTGTTCTGGGAAGAACCGTTGCGGCGCTTTGACCCGCGCGCCCTGGGCCGCGCGCCTCGCTTCGAGTGCCGTTGCTCGCGCAGCCGGGTCGCGCGCATGCTGCACGGCCTGGGGCGCACCGAAATCGACGCCATCCTGGCCGAACAGGGCCGGGTCGAAATCGGCTGCGATTTCTGCAGCCTGCAGTACCGGTTCGACCCGGTGGATGTTGGCGAACTCTTCACGCCCGCACGTGACCAGATGCCGCCCACCGCGGCAATCAACTGACGAACGCTCAGCGTGGCAGCCGGTGGCGTTCGCAGTCGGCGTCACCGCAGCGTTCGCAAACCCATTTCCAGCGTGCCGGGGCCGGCTCAGCCGAGGAGTCGGCAGCCAACGCCAAGGCATGGCGCGCCGCCGCGAGGGCGTTGGCTTGGCGTTGGGGACCGGTGCCGCAGGCTACAGAAAAGGGCAGGCCTGCTTGCGCAAGGGCCTTTCGCAGGAGGGCGTCGACAGGGCCCTGGACATGCACTCCGTCGCGCTGCAGCCCGTCCGCCTGCCAAGGCAGGTCGAGCGCGGTAAGCAGGACGAGCGTGTAGCCGGCGTGCGCCCGCAGCGCAGACGCATAGAGGCCCGGGTCTGCGAAAACGAGCTCGCTGTAGACGGCGATCATCAGCGCGGACGTGTCGGCGATCACGATGTCATGGTCGGAAGCTGCGCCCTCGATCCTGCGAGTTTGCTCCCGTGCAATGCCAGGCTGCTCGTTGCGCTGCGGCGTGCGGCCATGCCGATCGCAGAACTCCCGCAAGTACTCTTCCACCAGCGCGACCGAATGGCCGCGCGCCGCGAGCGCGGCCTGCATCTCCCGCGCGAGCGTGGTCTTGCCCGTGCATTCGGCACCCAGCAGAACAATCACACGGCCGCGCTGCGGTTCACGAGGAAGCATCGACACGTCGAAAGCGAGTTGCGGTGAGGTGGTGCGGGCGATTGCCCTGTTCGCATCATGCCAAACGGCACGCCTTGCGCTGGGCGAAGGACCAAGACAAAGGCCCGGGCTCTTGCGAGGCCGGGCCTGTCTGTCGCGGCAGTGCCGTGACTATTCGAGCTTGACCTCGACGCGGCGCGCTTCTGCGGCGCTGCCGGCGTTGATCTGCTCGGGCTTCTTCAGCTCGATCTTGTCTTCCGCAACGCCTGCGGACTTCAGCGCGTCGCGGGCGGCGAATGCGCGCTGCTTGGCGAGCTCGGCGTTTTTCGCCGGGTCACCGGTGGCATCGTGGTAGCCGCTGATGACAGCCTTCTTGCCGGCCGCAACGCCCTTGACCACATCGGCCAGTGCCGGGGCGGCTTCCGCCGCCAGGTCGGCCTTGCCGCTGGCGAAATAGAACTTCACCACACCGCCTTCGACCTTCACCGACGCTGCATCGGCCGCCACAGCCGCGGGTGCCGGCGCCGGCGTGGCTGCCGGTGCCGCTGGCGCTGCCGGGGCGGCGGCAACAGTCTTGGGAGCGGCTTGGTGGGCGCCTGCACCACCGGTCGCGACGGAGGCTGGCAACAGCGGCACGATCAACAGCGCGACGATGTTGATGATCTTGATCAGCGGGTTGATGGCGGGGCCGGCGGTGTCCTTGTACGGGTCGCCCACGGTGTCGCCAGTGACGGCGGCCTTGTGGGTTTCGCTGCCCTTGCCACCGTGGTGGCCGTCTTCAATGTACTTCTTGGCGTTGTCCCAGGCGCCGCCGCCGGTGCACATCGAAATGGCGACGAACAGACCGGTGACGATCGTGCCCATCAGCAGCCCACCCAGTGCGGCAGGCCCGAGCAGCAAGCCCACCAGGACCGGCACGACCACCGGCAACAGGCTGGGAACAATCATTTCCTTGATCGCCGCCGAGGTCAGCATGTCGACTGCCTTGCCGTACTCCGGCTTGGCCGTGCCTTCCATGATGCCCTTGATCTCGCGGAACTGACGCCGAACCTCAACCACAACGCTGCCCGCCGCACGGCCGACCGCTTCCATCGCCATCGCACCGAACAGGTAGGGAATCAGGCCGCCGATGAACAGGCCGACGATGACATTGGGGTTGCTCAGGTCGAAGCTCGTTTCCAGGCCGCGAGCCGTGAGCGAATGGGTGTAGTCGGCGAACAGCACCAGTGCGGCCAGCCCGGCCGAGCCGATCGCGTAGCCCTTGGTGACGGCCTTGGTCGTGTTACCGACCGCGTCGAGCGGGTCGGTGACGTCGCGCACGCTCTTGGGCAGCTCGGCCATCTCGGCAATGCCACCGGCGTTGTCGGTGATCGGGCCATAGGCGTCGAGGGCCACGACGATGCCGGCCATGCTCAGCATGGAGGTCGCGGCAACTGCGATGCCGTACAGCCCACCGAGCTGGAACGACACCAGGATGGCGGCGCAGACAAACAGCACCGGCCAGGCGGTGGAGCGCATCGACACGCCCAGACCAGCGATGATGTTTGTGCCGTGGCCCGTGGTCGAGGCCTGGGCGATGTGCTGCACCGGTTTGAAATTGGTGCCGGTGTAGTACTCGGTGATCCAGACCATCGCGCCGGTCAGCACCAGGCCGACCACGCAGGCGCCGAACAGGCGCAGCTGTGTGCCCGCGCCCAGCGCGTCGTCAGGCATCACCATACGGGTGATGAAGAAGAAGCCGACCAGTGAAATCACGCCGGCGACGATCAGGCCCTTGTACAGGGCCGGCATCACGTTCTTCATGCCCGGTGTGGCTTTCACGGCGCTGCAGCCGATGATCGAGGCGAGGATCGAGAAGCCGCCCAGGACGAGCGGATAGACCACCGCCTGCATCGGCGCGGAGGCGACGACGAGTGCGCCCAGCGCCATCGTCGTCGCGATCAAGGTCACGGCGTAGGTTTCGAACAGGTCGGCAGCCATGCCGGCGCAGTCGCCAACGTTGTCGCCGACGTTGTCGGCAATCACTGCCGGGTTGCGCGGGTCGTCTTCCGGGATGCCGGCTTCGACCTTGCCCACCAGGTCGGCGCCGACGTCGGCTCCCTTGGTGAAGATGCCGCCGCCAAGGCGCGCGAAGATCGAGATCAGTGACGCGCCGAACGCGAAGCCGAGCAGTGGCTTGAGCACGGTGGCGAGTGACGACACCGGCGTGATGTTGCCGTTGCCGGTGATGAACATGAAGAAGACGCCCACGCCGAGCAGGCCGAGGCCGACAACGAGCATGCCGGTGATGGCGCCGCCCTTGAACGCAACATCAAGAGCCGGTGCGATGCCTTTCGTGGCCGCCTGTGCGGTGCGGACGTTGGCACGGACCGAGACGTTCATGCCGATGAATCCGCAGGCACCCGACAGCAGCGCGCCGAGCACGAAGCCTACCGCCGTGGTCCCGTCGAGGAACACGCCGATCAGGATGGCGAGCACCACACCGACGATGGCAATGGTGCGGTATTGACGCGCCAGGTATGCCGCTGCGCCTTGCTGGATCGCCCCTGCGATTTCCTGCATGCGGGCGTTGCCAGCGTCCTGGCGCAGGATCCAGCTGCGTTGAACGAAACCGTACACGACTGCGGCCAATCCGCAGGCAAGTGCGAAATAAAGCGCCATGGCTGTTGACATCGGCGTTGTCTCCTTGCTATTGATTTGATTTCGGGCCGAGGAAGCGCGTGCCTTGCCCGAAAAGGTGCGAGCGCGCGCTGAAAACTTGCAGCCGTGGATGCTAAGCGAAGCACGCTCACAAGGCAATGTGAGGAGAATGGTTTTTCATTGCCTTTGGCCGGGTGGGTCGGGTTTGTCAGGCTCGGGTCATTCCGACCGTTAACATACGGGTTACCCCCAACATCGACGCCCTCCGCATGAGCCTGCACAACGTGACCCCTGGCGCGAATGCGCCGGAACAGTTCCACGTCATCATCGAAATTCCGATGAACGCCAACCCCATCAAATACGAGGTGGACAAAGAAAGCGGCGCGATGTTCGTCGACCGCTTCATGAGCACCGCGATGCACTACCCGTGCAACTACGGCTACATACCGCAAACGCTTGCCGACGACGGTGACCCGGTGGATGTGTTGGTGATCACACCGTTCCCTCTTGCGCCTGGCGTGGTGGTGAAGTGCCGGCCGTTGGGCGTTCTGAAGATGGATGACGAAGCTGGGGGCGACGCCAAGCTGCTCGCCGTTCCCATCAACAAGATCCTTTCGATCTACTCGCACTGGCA
>JANNKS010000544.1:0-2213 GCA_031396425.1 Rhizobacter sp.
CGCAGCGAGTCGGCCGATGGCGGTGTTTTCAAGTGGAACTTTCCCCTCGTCGGCACCTACTGGGTTGCAGCGGACATTCTGACTCAGCACATTGGCGCAAAGGAAGGGGGTCTCGACAAGCTCAAGGGCAAGAAGATTGCGCTCGTCTATCACGACAGTCCGTACGGCAAGGAGCCCATCGCGCTGCTGCAGGAGCGTTCGAAGATGCACGGCTTCGACTTGAGTCTGTTGCCCGTCGCCCACCCTGGCGTCGAGCAAAAGGCGACTTGGCTGCAGATCCGCCAGAACAAGCCCGACTATATTTTCCTGTGGGGCTGGGGCGTGATGAATTCGACCGCGGTGAAAGAGGCCGTTGCCACCGGCTACCCACGCGAGAAGATGTACGGCGTGTGGTGGGCCGGCGCCGAGCCCGATGTGAAAGACGTCGGCGACGGTGCGAAGGGCTACCACGCCCTGGCGCTGCAGCACGGTGCCGAGCCGAATTCCAAGATCGTCAAGGAAGTCCTCGACAAGGTGCATGCCAAAGGCCAGGGCACGGGCCCGAAGGAAGAAGTCGGTCAGGTGCTTTACATGCGCGGCCTGTCGGCGGCGATGTTGGCAATTGAAGGCGTGCGCCGCGCCCAGGAACGCTTCGGCAAGGGCAAGTGGATGAGCGGCGAACAGGCGCGCTGGGGCTATGAGAACCTGGCGCTTGACCAGAAGAAGCTCGACGGCCTGGGCTTCGCCGGGGTGATGCGACCCGTGTCGACCTCGTGCGCCGACCACATGGGTGCCTCTTGGGCCCGAGTGCACACCTGGGACGGCGCGAAGTGGAACTTCACGTCCGACTGGCTGCAGGCCGATGAGTCGATCCTCAAGCCCATGGTCCGCAACGCAGCCGACAAATATGCCAGCGAGAAGAAGCTGACCCGCCGGACACCGGAAGACTGCCAAAGCTGACTGTTTTCACCGCTCGCGCCCACGCAACCTGAACCGTTGCCAGGGCGCGAGCCTCCCAGCCCCCTGGGCCTCGGGGCGGGCTCGCAGTGGAGCCCTGATCGAAGCGCCGCGCAGCGGCGTTTCGATGAGTTCAAGGCAACGCCATGTCAAACATCATCCTCAACGTCAACGGCATCGAGGTCATCTACAACCATGTGATCCTGGTGCTCAAGGGCGTGTCCTTGCAGGTGCCCGAGGGTGGCATCGTCGCTTTGCTGGGCGGCAACGGCGCGGGCAAGACCACCACGTTGCGCGCCGTGAGCAACCTGCTGGCCGGCGAGCGCGGCGAAGTGACGAAGGGCTCGATCGAATTGCGCGGCGAACGCATCGAAAAGATGAGCACCTCGGCGATGGTCGACCGCGGCGTGATCCAGGTGATGGAAGGGCGCCATTGCTTTGCGCACCTGACGATCGAAGAGAACCTGCTCACCGGCGCCTACACCCGCCAGGACGGCAAGGGTGCGGTCGCGCAGACGCTGGATAAGGTCTACAACTACTTCCCGCGCCTGAAGACCCGACGCAGCTCGCAAGCCGCTTACACCTCGGGCGGTGAGCAACAGATGTGTGCCATCGGCCGGGCACTGATGGCCAACCCCAAGGTGGTGCTGCTGGACGAACCGTCGATGGGTCTGGCGCCGATCATCGTCGATCTGATCTTCGAGCGCATCGAAGAACTGCACCGCGATTCCAAGCTGACGATAGTGCTGGTCGAGCAACGGGTGGTCGAAGCGCTCGATCCCTGCGACTGGGCCTACGTGCTCGACGTCGGCCGCTGTGTCGCTTCGGGTCCGCCTGACCAAATCATGACCGATACACGCATCCGCCAGGCCTATCTCGGCATTGAATAACCCAATCCCAACCCAACCCAACCCAAACCCAACCTTGAGGAAAAGCAACCATGAACGACACGAAAATCACACGCCGCGCCGCTCTGAGCCTGACGATGGCGGCTGCGTCCGGCGCCTTTGTAGGCCCCGCCGGCGCGCAGGCTGGCCGCACCATCAAGATCGGCACGGTGGTCCCGCTGTCCGGGCCCTTTGCCGCGATCGGACAGAACATCAAGGCGGGCGCCGACATGGCGATCGAAGATATCAATGCGTCGGGCGGCATCAAGTCGCTTGGCGGCGCCAGACTGGAATTGGTCGCGGCGGATGCCGAGGATTCGGTCGAGAAGGCCAAGAATGCGGCGCAGCGGTTGCTGGCGCAAGAGCCGACACTGGTCGGCGGGTTCGGCG
>JANNKS010000222.1:0-6150 GCA_031396425.1 Rhizobacter sp.
CTGAACTTGAGCGGGGTGAATCGGCACGGCACTATGAAAAACGCCGCTGGCAACCAGCGGCGGATGGGGCAAGGTTCGGCCCGTGCGCGGGCAGGCTTTCAGCGGAAGCGCGCCTGCGACACTGTTTTCAGTTCACCCGGCATCGAGCCGATGTAGGCAGACAGCTGCTTCAGCTCGGCGGTGGTGAACGGCCGTGCCATCCCCATCATGATGGGGTTGCTGCGGCCGATCTGCGGGTTCCCGTCGATCTGGTAGGCCTTCAGCGCCACGAACAGATAGTCGGCGTGCTGGCCGCCGAGCTTGGGGTAGCTCGGGTCGATCGGCTTGCTGAGGTTGTCGCCGTGGCAGGACGCGCAGTTGCCTTTCTTCAGCAGGTCGGCCACCACGGCCGACGGCGCCGGTACCGGCGCGGCGGCCGCTGATTCGGCTTTGCCCTGCTGTTCGTAGAACGCGCCCACGTCGGCCATGTCCTTGTCGCTCAGCGACGCGGCAATGCTGCGCATCGTCGGGTGCTTGCGCTCGCCCTTCTTGTAGGCCGTGAGCGACGAGACGATGTACTTCGCGGTCTGGCCGGAAATCATCGGCACCTTGTGAATTTCGGGGAAGCTGGCCTGGTAACCCGGAATGCCGTGGCAGCCGATGCACATTGCGATCTTCTTTTCGCCTTCCTTGGCGTCCTGGGCCTGCGCAACGGCCAGGTGGGCGAGACCGAACAGCGAGGCGATCACAACGCAGAACAGCTTTTTCATGGTGCGACTGAAGGGGGGTGGACGATGCAGCGCGCGATTATAGGGGGCCCTTATACTGACCCGAACCCACCTGCACACCGCCATGAAATTCCAAGGTACCGACTCCTACGTTGCCACGCACGACCTCAGGCTTGCGGTGAACGCGGCCATCACGCTGAAACGCCCGCTGCTCGTCAAGGGCGAGCCCGGCACCGGCAAGACGATGCTCGCCGAAGAGGTGGCGCAAGCGCTGGGCATGCCGCTGCTGCAGTGGCATGTGAAAAGCACCACGAAGGCGCAGCAGGGCCTGTACGAGTACGACGCGGTGAGTCGCCTGCGCGACAGCCAGCTCGCCGATGTGGACGGCGGCGAGCGCGTCAAGAACATCCACAACTACATCGTGCGCGGCGTGTTGTGGCAGGCCTTCACGGCCGAACAGCCGGTGGCGTTGCTGATCGACGAGATCGACAAGGCCGACATCGAATTCCCGAACGACCTGCTGCGCGAAATCGACCGCATGGAGTTCTACGTCTACGAAACGCGCGAGCTGATCAAGGCGAAACACCGGCCGCTGGTGTTCATCACCTCGAACAACGAGAAGGAACTGCCCGATGCGTTCCTGCGCCGCTGCTTCTTTCACTACATCAAGTTCCCCGACGCCGACACGATGCACAGAATCGTCGACGTGCATTTTCCCGGCCTGAAGAAGGAACTGCTCGGCGCCGCGATGAAGAGCTTCTACGACGTGCGCAACCTGCCGGGGCTGAAGAAAAAGCCCTCCACCAGCGAGCTGCTCGACTGGCTCAAGCTGCTGCTGGCCGAAGACATTCCACTCGAAGCGCTGCAAAGCAAGGACGACAAGGTGGCCGTGCCGCCGCTGGTGGGCGCCTTGCTGAAGAACGAACAGGACGTGTCGCTGTTCGAGAAACTGGTGTTCATGCAGCGTCACAACCGATGAGCGACGAAGTCGCTCATCGGTTGCGGCGCAGGCTCATATCACGCAGCGATGTGAAGGCGCGCAGCGCCGGCCGAAGCCACAACCATGCCATCGCCGCAGGCGATCAATTCAGATGCCCTGGCCTGACCCCATCACACTGACCGGCCGGCATGCGCGGCTGGTGCCGCTGGCGAGCGAACACGGCGCCGCGCTGCAGCAAGCCGCGCTCGACGGCGAGTTGTGGCGCCTGTGGTACACGGCCGTGCCCTCGCCCGAGGGCATGGCGGCCGAGATCGACCGGCGCCTGCGCCTGCAGGCGGCCGGCTCGATGTTGCCCTTCACGGTGCTCGACCCCGGTGGCACACCGGTGGGCATGAGCACCTACATGAACATCGACGCCGCGCACCGGCGCGTCGAGATCGGCAGCACCTGGTATGCGGCCCGCGTGCAGCGCACGCCGCTGAACACGGAGTGCAAGCTGCTGCTGCTCGGCCACGCATTCGACGCGCTGGAATGCATCGCGGTCGAATTCCGCACCCATCGCTTCAACCAGCAAAGCCGGCGCGGCATCGAGCGCCTGGGCGCGCAGCTCGACGGCATCCTGCGCAATCACCAGCGCGCGAGCAACGGCACGCTGCGCGACACCTGCGTCTACAGCATCACGGCCGACGAGTGGCCGACGGTTCAGACCCACCTGCGCTGGCAGCTCGACAAGCCGCGTTGAACTTTTTCGGAGCGCGCGCCCATGGCCGAGACAAGACGCCTGATCACGGTCGACGCGCTCTGGAAGTTCAAGCGCATCGGTGGCATCGCCCTCTCGTCAGACGGCTCGCAGGCGGTTTGCTCGGTGTCGAGCCATTCGATGGACGACAACAAGAGCCACGCCAGCCTGTGGCTGCTGTCCACCTTCGGCGGCGCGCCGCGGCGCCTGACGGCGTGTGGTGACAAGGACGGCCAGGCCCTTTGGTCACCCAGCGGCGAGAACATCGCCTTCATCGCCCAACGCGAACAAGAGGGCAAGAAAGACGACACCGCCCAGCTTTACCTGATCGCACCGGATGGCGGCGAGGCGCGCCGCATCACCAGCTATGCGCCGGACATCGAGGCGTTCAAATGGTTTCCGGACGGCAAACGCATCGCGTTCGTGGCCTGGGTCTGGCCGGACCTGCGCGGCGGGAAGGCGCAGGCGAAGGCGAGCAAAGCGTTCAAGGAGCGCAAGGAAAGCGCCTACGTCACGAGCGAAGCCCAATACCGCTACTGGGACCACACTTTGCCGATGGGGCGGGTGGCCCACCTGCATGTGCTCGATGTGGCCACCGGCAAAGTGCGAGACCTGTTCGAAGGCAGCGAGTTCGAGTTGTCGCGTGCCGAGCCCGACGCGCTGACGTTCGACATTTCCCCCGACGGCAAGCACATTGTCTTTGCGCACGACCCCCAGGCCGAGAAACGCATCGACCATTTCCAGGCGCTGACCGAGCTGAACCTGCGCACGCGCCGCTTCGAGCGGCTGGCGCTCGACAAGGCCTGGGACTTCACCGCACCGCGCTACAGCCCCGACGGCGAGCAGATCGCGTTCTGCGCCAGCCACCAGGGCGTGACGCTCACGATGCCCGTCCACCTGGCCACCGTGAAGCGCGGCGCACGGTGGCGCGTGCAGAGCGACGCGTGGGACCAGTCGGTGAACGCGCCGCTGCGTTGGTCCGCCGATGGTGGCTCGATTCTGTTCACCGCGGAACATCGCGGGCGCTGCCATCTCTACGCCTGGAACCTGCACACACACCGGGCACAAACCGTGGTGAACGGCGGCTGGGTGCACGGCTTCGACGTTGCGGCGAGCGTGATCGTGAACGTCGCCGACTCGATGCAACACCCGGCGCGGGTCAGCGCCTGGTGCGAAGGCGATGTGCCGCGCCGCATCGAACAGTTCAACGATGAACTGCTCGCGCAGCTGCGCCTGGGTGCGCATGAAGAAGTGCAGGTCAAGGGTGCACGCGGCGAAGCCGTGCAGATGTGGCTGACCTACCCGCCCGGCTTCGACCGCAAGAAGAAGTACGCGGTGCTGCACAGCATCCACGGCGGGCCCCATGCGGCAACGGGCGACACCTTCCACTACCGCTGGAACGCCCATGTGTTCGCTGCCCAGGGTTACGTCGTCGCGGGCGTGAACTACCACGGCTCGAGCGGCTTCGGCCACAAGTTCCTCGACAGCATCAGGCACCGCTTCGGCGAATTCGAACTGCAGGACATCGAAGCCGCCACTGACTGGCTGCTCAAGCAGCCCTGGGCGGACCGCAAACGCGTGTTTGCCGCCGGCGGCAGTTACGGCGGCTACATGGTGGCGTGGATGAACGGCCATGTGAAGCCGGGCCGCTACCAGGCCTATGTGTGCCACGCCGGCTGCTTCGACTGGACCGCGATGTTCGCCGACGACTGCTACACCTTCCACGAACGCGAATTCGGCGCCTGGTACTGGGACGACCGCAACAAGGTCGAGAAACAAAGCCCGCACAACTTTGCCGCCAACATGCGCACGCCCACCCTCGTGATCCACGGTGCACTCGACTACCGTGTGCCCGACCAGCAGGGCCTGGCCTACTACAACACGCTCAAGGCGCGCGGCGTCGACGCACGCCTGGTGTGGTTCCCGGACGAGAACCACTGGATCTTGAAGCCGCGCAATTCGAGACTCTGGTACGGCGAGTTCTTCGACTGGCTGAAACGGCAGGATCCATCGGCGCGCAGGCGGAATTCCAAGGCAAGCACACGTTGAATGCGGTGATCACGTTGCACAGTCAAGCGAAGGTTTCATGACCACCCAGCAGCGGGTCAGCGCGTTCATATCAAAGTGGGGCCCTGGCGGACCGGCCTATGCGCTCAATGAGGAGCAAGGCGCGCAGCAGCACTTCCTCGAGTTGTGCGCTGTCCTGGGCGTCGGCGCACCACATGGCGGTGACGACTACCTGTTCGAGAAGGGCATGATGGCCCTCGGCCAGCGCCGGGGCATTGCCGACGTCTTCAAGCGCAACTGTTTCGCCTGGGAAAACAAGGCGCCAGGCAAGTCGCTCGACGACGCGATGCGCCAGCTGATGATCTACGCGCTGGCGCTCGAAAACCCGCCGCTGCTGATCGTGTGCGACCGGCTGCGCGTCGAGATCCACACCCATTTCAACGGCACACCGAGCGAACGCCATGTGGTCACGCTCGCCGAATTGGCCGACCCGGCGAAGCGCGAATTGCTGCGCCGCTGCTTCGAAGCCCCCGAGACCTTCCGCCCGACCCGAACGAACCGGCAAATCACCGAAGAAGCCGCGCAGGCGTTCGCCACCACGGCGGAGCGCTTGCGCGCTGCGGGCCACCCGGCGGAAGAGGTCAGCCACTTCCTGACGCAATGCCTGTTCTGCTTCTTCGCCGAAGACGTGGGCCTGCTGCCCGGCCGCATGTTCGAGCGCCTGGTCGGCAACCAAAACGCCGAACCTGCGGCCATGCGCAGCGGCCTGCAGCAACTTTTCGTCACCATGCGCGATGGCGGCCTGTTCGGCGCGGACAGCATTCCCTGGTTCAACGGCGGCCTGTTCCTGAAGATCGACGTGCCGTTGATCGGCGCAGACGATGTGGCCGCGCTGCGCACCGCCGCCGGGCTCGACTGGAGCGCCATTGACCCCAGCATCATCGGCACACTGTTCGAACGCGGGCTCGACCCGAAAAAGCGCAGCCAGCTCGGCGCCCACTACACCGACCCCGCCACCATCATGCGGCTCGTTGAGCCGGTGGTGATCCGGCCGCTCGTGGCCGAATGGCAGCAGGTGAAGGAAACCGTCGCGAAACACCTCGCACGCCACAAGCGTGCCGGCGACGCGGAGCACCGCAAGGCGCGCGCGGCTTTCATCGGCTTTCTCGAGAAGCTGCGAAAGTTCCGCGTGCTCGACCCGGCTTGCGGCAGCGGCAATTTCCTGTACCTCGCGCTGAAGGCGTTGAAGGACATCGAGCACCAGGCCAACATCGAAGCCGAAACACTCGGCCTGCAGCGCGAATTCGACGCCTACACGAGCCCGGCCAACGTGCTGGGCATCGAGATCAACGAATACGCCGCAGAGTTGGCCCGCGTGACGGTGTGGATCGGCGAGCTGCAATGGCGGCTGCAGCACGGCTATCCGTTCAAGGTGAATCCGATTCTGGATCCTCTGGATCAGATTGAGTGTCGGGATGCGTTGTTGAATACCGATGGGAGTGCGGCTGCTTGGCCGAAAGCCAGCGTCGTGATCGGCAATCCGCCGTTCGTTGGCAACAAGAGAATGCGTGACGAATTCGGTGCCCAATATGTCGAGGCACTTCGAAGTGCCTACGCTAAGGCAACGCTGATCAAGCCGCCGTTTTTGACGAACAGTGACGATGGTTCTGCGGCGATCTGAATTTCATCGATTTCTCCGGAATTTGCTCGAACTTGGTGCGATTTTCGAAGCGGCGACTTCGATTTTTCGTTGACTG
>JANNKS010000591.1:0-10679 GCA_031396425.1 Rhizobacter sp.
TGGCCGGAATCGGGCTTCAGGTAGCCGGTGATCATGTTGACGAAGGTGGTCTTGCCCGCGCCGTTGCTGCCGATCAGGCTGATCCGTTCGCCCACCGTGATGGATATGTTGATCTCGCTCGCGGCCACCACCGCGCCGAAGCGTTTTTCGATCGCCGTGGCGCGCAGCAGCGCCGGTTCAGCACTCATTCCCCACCCCCGAGGCGGCGGAACCAGGCTCGGCTGAACCACAGCGAACCGATGCCGCGCGGCAGGAAGCGAATCACGAACAGCAGGAACAGGCCGAGCGCCAACTGCCAGGTGTTGGGGAAATACGAGCTGGAAAACGAGCGCACCACTTCGAGCACTGTGGAGGCGACGAACACCGCCAGCACGCTTTGCCAGCCGGCCAGGATCGCGACGAAGACGAATTCGCCCGACGTCGTCCAGTAGCTGAAATTGGGGTCGATGTGGCCGAGCGACATCACCGTCAGCGCACCGCCCGCGCCGCCGGCGAACGCCGCAAGCACGAAGTTGATCGCCATCGAGCGGCGCACCGAGCCGCCCAGGTATTCGACGCGCAGTTCGTTCTCGCGCACCGCCAGCGTGAGCAGGCCACGCGTCGAATCGAAGTACACGCGCGCCAGCAGCGCCAGAACGGCGGCGAACGTGATCGTCACCGCGTACATCACGTAGCCCACGCGCGCGTCCGGCAAGGCCTGCCCGAACAGGGTGGGCCGGCCCATGTTGAACCCGTCCGAGCCGCCCAGCGCTTCGGTCTTGACGAGCACGCCGTACGTCACCATCGACAGTGCGAGGGTCAGCATCGCGAAGAAGATGCCGCGGTAGCGCGACAGCAGTGGCGCGAACGGCGCAGCGATCAAGGTCGCCGCGACACCGCCGAGCAGCGCCAGACCCACCGCATCGGTGAAGCCGAGCTTGTTGAACGCCAGCGCCGCGGCATAGGCGCCGACCGCAAACACGAGGCCCTGGCCGAACGACACCACACCGCCGCGCATCAGCAGCACAATGCCCAGCGACACCAGGCCATGCGACGCGGCCAACGTGATCAGGAACGTCAGCCACTTGGGCATGAAGGCGCCGGCCACCACGAGCAGCGCGGTGAACACCACGCCGGCGAGCAGGAAACGCGTGTTCGAAGACGGATCGGCGCGCGGCGAAGCGGCGCTGGGGGCAACGGTGGCAGTCATCAAGGGCGCGCTTTCAGATCTTGCGCGCCTGGATCTGCTGGAACAGACCCTCGGGGCGGAACATCAGCACCACCGCCATCACGACGTAGATCGAGAACAGCTCGGCCACCGGCCACAGGTGCACCGCAAACGACCGCGCCATGCCGACGATCAGCGCACCGATCGCCGCGCCTGGAATGCTGCCCAGCCCACCGATGATGACGACCGCGAACGACACGATGATCACGCCCACCGACACGCCGGGCTGCACCGAGATCATCGGCGCGGTGAACGCACCGCCGATCGCGGCGAGGAAGATGCCGATGGCAAACGCCCCCATGTAGACGCGCGACACGTTCACGCCCATGCTTGCAGCGATTTCCGGACTGTGGATCACCGCCTGCACGATCTTGCCCTGGCGCGTGCGGTTCAATCCCCACCACACGGCCACGCCGATGATGAGCGCCAGCGCCACCAGAATGAAGTCGTAGCCCACGTACACCTGGGTGCCGATTTCGACATTGCCGAACAGGCTGTAGGGTGCGGAGACGTAGAACGGATTCGCGCCCCAGATGAGTTTGGTCACGTCTTCGAGGATGAGGAACAGCGCGTACGTCACGAGCACCAGCAGCACTTCGTCGCGGCCGTAGAAGAAGCGCAGCAGGCCACGCTCGGTGAGCGGTGCCACGAGCGCCGCCACCGCCACCGCGGCGAGCAGCAGCGCGACGATCGACCAGGCGGGGGCAAGCTGCATCGCACCGAACCACCCGACGAAACTCGCCGCCGCGTACGCGCCCAGCGCATAGAAGCTGCCGTGTGCGATGTTCAGGATCTTGAGCACGCCGAACACGAGCGTCAGCCCGAGCGCGACGATGAACAGCCATGACGCGTAGGTCAGGCCGTCGATCAGGATCGTGACCGCTGCACTCATGGCCAGCGGCAGGCGCGACGTCGACTTTGTTGGTCAGCGCCGGGTCGGGTCAATTGCACTTGGCGCCGGGGACGCCGGCCTTGATCCAGTCTTCCGATTTCATGCCCGCCGGCGGGTTGACGCATTCGGCAGCGAAACGCTGAATGTCGTCGAGCACCACCATCTTCTTCGCCGCGTCGTAGCGGGTCTTGCCGATCGCTGCGTCCTGAATCGCCTGGTGGCCGCCGCCGAGCGTCATGCGTACCTTGCCGGCGGGCGTGTCCCACTCGGAATTTCGCAACGCCTCGGCGAGTTGTTCCGGCGTGGGCTTCTTGCCGCCGTTCGCGGCCATGGCCTTTTCGACCGCCAGCTTCAAGCCAAGCAGCGCCTGGATCATGCGGTTCGGTGCCTGCACCGGGTAGATGGTGTAGGCCTTCTGGTAGATGCCCCACCACCAGTCGTTCAGCGCCGACTTGGGCGAGAGCAGCCCGTAGGCACCGCGTGCACCGAGGATCACACCGTCGGGCATCTTGTCACCCAGGCCCGGCAGCACATGGTCGCCCGCCGAGAGCACGAACTGGGTGCGCTTGAACAAACCGCGCGGTGCGCCTTGCAACACCAACGCCTGCAGGTCACCGCCCCACAGACTCGAGTGCGTGACGTCGGCGTTCTTCGCCATCAGCGCTGATATCTCAGTGCCGTACTGGCCGGCGCCGAACTTGGGCAGCAGGTCCTCGCCGGGCTTGGCGCCCGGGTACATCTTTTCCATCGACAACAGGAAGTCCTTGCGCGAGTCCTGGCCCCAGGCGTAGTCCTGGTTGATCATGTTGAAACTGTCGGCCTTGACGTTGCGTGCCTTCAGGTAGCGCGCCAGCGCGACGTTGTCCATTGCCGCGTGCGACGCGGTGCGGAACACGTAGTTGTACTTGCCTTCCTCGAAGATGCGGGGTGTTCCGCAGTCGTACAGGATCAGGAACTTCTTCATCTCTTCGGCCACGGGTGCGACGGCCAGACAGTCGCCCGAGCCGACGTAGCCCACCACCGCGTCGACCTTGTCGCGGTCGTACAGATTGCGCAGTTCCTGCACCTGCTTGGTGGCGCCGCCGTTTTCGTCGACGTAGACCGGCTCGATCGTGACGCCGCCAAAACCCTTTTTGTTGTAGGGTGCTGGCGCTTCGCCCTTGTTGAACGCCTCGATCACGACCTTCGCGCCGTTCACGGCAGGAATGCCGAAACTCTCCGCCGCCTGGCCCGAAAGGAAGCTCACGATGCCGAGCTTGAAGGTCTCCTGCGCCTGGGCGGACGGGGCCAGCATCACCACGGTGGCCGCAACGGCCGAGAGCGCGTGGCGCCATTGGGGTGACGAAATCAAAAAGGTCATGCCGATCTCCGTTGGGGGTGAACCGATGTGGGTGGCCGCCGGACGCGCGGGCGCTTCGGTACCCTTGATTCTTTGTTCGACACAGTGCGATGGGTATGGGCGAAAACCCTGCGAGGCGATCGCGGATTCTTGGCGCAGCACACCGCAGGCCCTGACACCCGCGCGACAGGCTGCCGGTCTGGCTTTGCTGCCTGTGAGAAAGCGCGCTCCGGGGCGGTCAGTGCCATGCACCGGGGTCAGCGCGCGGGAACGCCGTCGGCAAAGGCGCGCCATTGCGCGGCGAGCCGCTCGAACTGGTCGTCGCTCAGGGCCAGCAGCGGCGGTCGAACGCGCAGCCAGGCGCGCTGCTGGCGCTGGATCGCCAGCACCGCCTTCAGCGCGGCAGTCAGGCCGTAGCTGCGCAGCAGGTCAAGCAGTTCCTGCACCTGGCGCTGGTCGTCGTCGGCGCCGGTCTTGAACGAATCGTCGACGAGGCGCTGCACCAGATGCGGCAGGATGTTGGCGATGCCGCTGACCGCGCCCTTCGCGCCGAACGCCGAGACAGTCTGCAGGTCGGGTTCATTGCCGACCCAGACCTGCAACGGCGGCATGAATTCGATCGCGAAGCCGGTGGAGATGTCCCGGTCGCCGCCGCTGTCCTTCAGGCCGATGACGGTCTGCGGGTAGAGCGTGTGCAAGGTGCGAATCACCTGCTGGCTCAAGGCCACGCCCGAGACCTGCGGGATGTTGTAGAGCACGATGCGAAGGCGCGCATCGACGACCCGGTCCAGCACCCAGCGGTAGGCGTCGATGACGCCCTGGTCGGACACGCCCTTGAGGAAGAACGGCGGCATCATCAGACAGCCGAACGCGCCGATGTCCAGCGCGTGCCAGGTCAGCGAAATCACATCGGGCAGCGCCGCGCAGCTGGTCGACACCAGAATGCGCTGCGGTGGAACCCCCGCCGTCACCAGCGCGTTGACCGCCTCGATGCGCTCCGCCACGCTGAACGACGGCCCCTCTCCGGTGGTGCCGAAGGGCGTGACGCCCACACACCCGGCGTCGAGCAGCGAAAGCGAGTGCTCGGCAAAGAGCGAGGTGTCGATGTTGAGCCGCTCGTCGAGCGGCGTCAGCAGGGCTGGCCACAGGCCGCGCAAGGTGATGGGTTCTTCAGTACTCATGAGCCGGCGATTCCTTGTGTAGCGACGTGCAGCGAATACAAGGAATGGCTCGCCGCCATGAACAGGCGATTGCGTGCCGCACCGCCGAAACACACGTTCGCACAGCGCTCGGGCAGGTGAATGTGCAGCAACGGTTCGCCAGCAGGCGAGAACACGCGCACGCCGTCGAGCGCTTCGCTCATGCCCCAGCCGCACCACAGGTTGCCCTCCACGTCGCAGCGAAAGCCATCCGGCGTGCCGCCCGCGGCGTCGATGAACTGGCGCCGGTGCGCGAGCTTCGTGCCCGCATCGATCACGTCGTACGCCAGGATCACGCGCGGCGTCGAGCGGCATTCGACGATGTACAGCAACGATTCGTCAGGTGAAAACGCCAGGCCGTTCGGGCAGTTGATGCCCTCGGCGACCAGCGTCAGTCGCCCGGCGTGCGGCTCGAGCCGGTACACGTTGGTCGGCAACTCGGGCGTTGCGGCGTGGCCCTCGTAGTGGTGCAGGATGCCGAACGGCGGGTCGGTGAACCAGATCGAGCCGTCCGACTTGCAGACCACGTCGTTCGGCGAATTGAGCGGCTTGCCTTCGAAATGGCTCGCCAGCACCGTGAGGGAGCCGTCGTATTCGGTGCGCGTGATGCGCCGCGCGCCGTGTTCGCAGGTCAGCAGCCGGCCCTGTCGGTCGCGCGTATTGCCGTTCGCGAAGTTCGACGGCCTGCGAAACGTGCTGCTGGCGCCGCTTTCTTCGTCCCAGCGCAGCATGCGGTTGTTCGGAATGTCGCTCCACACCAGGCAACGCGCGTCGCCGAAGTACACCGGGCCTTCGCCCCAGCGCGTGCCGGTCGCCAGGCGTTCGATGCTCGCGTTCATCAGGCGCAAGCGCGCGCCTTCGGGGGCGAGCACCTCCACCGCCGGGTCGGGCACGCGCAACGCCGGGGTCCAAGGGACTTCGGGCGCCGCGACGCGGGGTTCGGTTTGGGAGGCGGGCATCGATGCAGGGCGGATTGACGGTGGACCCGGGCGACGGTGCACCGGCCCCACAGCATAGTCGAGCCAGCCGCTCATCACGCGGCCCCGGGTCAGCCCGGCGAACGCCGGGAGCCACTCAGGCGCTCGAGGCGCACCGGGTCCCGGCTTTCGCCGGGACGACGCGCTTGCTGGTCCGAATACCGTGCTGGACCGGGCGCGTTCAGGTCGGCGTGCCGCCGCGCGTCTCGACGTAGACCGCGTAGAGCGACTGGCTGCCCGTCATGAACAGGCGGTTGCGCTTGGTGCCGCCGAAGCAGACGTTGGAGATGATTTCGGGCATGCGGATCCAGCCGATGCGCGTGCCGTCGGGTGCGAACACGTGCACGCCGTCGAAGCCGTCACCGGCCCAGCCCATGCCGGCCCAGACGTTGCCGTCTTCGTCGCAGCGAATGCCGTCGGCGAAGCCGATCTTGCCGTTGAAATTCATCTCGGCCAGCACCTTGGGGTTGCGCAGTTTCTTGCCGTCGACGTCATAGACCCAGATCACGCTTTTCGCCTTCGGGTAGTGCGAGACGCCGGTGTCGGCGATGTAGCACTTCTTGTAGTCGGGCGAAAAACACAGCCCGTTCGGCTTGAACGGCTCGTCGGCGACCTTCTCGATCTGCCCCGGCGCGTCGACGCGGTACACCGCCTCTTTCTGGATCGGCTGCGGGTTGGTCGCGCTCGACGGCAACCGGTTGCCTTCGTACTCCATCAGGCTGCCGTAGCCCGGGTCGGTTAAAAGCAGCCAGCCGTCGGGGTGCACCATGCCGTCGTTCGGGGCGTTCAGCTCCTTCCCGCCGGCCTTGTCGGCAAGCACCGTCACCTTGCCGCTGGGTTCGTAGCGGATCACGTTGCGGGTGCCGTGGCAAAACGCAATCTGCCGGCCCTGATGGTCAAAGGTGTTGCCGTTGGAATTGCCCGACGGGAAGCGGAAATGCCGGCCCACATGGCCGTCTTCCTCCGACCAGCGCAGGCATTCGTTGTTCGGGATGTCGCTCCACACCAGGTATCGACCTGAACCGTTCCACGCCGGCCCTTCGGCCCACATCGTGCCGCGGTACAGGCGCGTGATGGGCGTGTTGCCGAGTTTGTATTTGAAGCGCGGATCGAGACCGATCACGTCGGGCTCCGGGTAGCGAACCGGCGGCGCATCCGGCGAATAGCGGTCCATCGCCTGCGCGAACGCGCTGCCGGTGGCGCTCGCCGCGAACGCCGCCAGACCGGCGTTGCGCAGCAGGGAACGGCGCTGCTGGAGGCGCGGCGAGGCATCATCGGGCTCGGGCTGGGCAAGGTCGATGAAGCGTTTGGCTTGAACTTGTTCCAATTGAAGTCTCCTTGTTGTTGAGAAAACGCGCCGTTGGCGCAGCGGCCCCGGCCCCCGACCGGGTGGGGCTGAAGGGCGGGGGCCAGCGCAGTGTGCAGTGCGATCCGAATCGGCACAAGCGGGTGGCGCAGGCTGTTGCGCGGCCGCCGCGGGCGCGGCCAGGTCAATACCCATCGGCCCGGCTGCGGGGCATGGCGCAGGACAATCCTGGCCGAACAGGCCCTGTGTGCATACCCTCGTCGATGCTCGAAACCAAACCCATCGCCATCGCCATCGCCGGCCTGCTGTCGCTCGCCGTCGCGATGGGCATCGGCCGCTTTGCGTTCACGCCGCTGTTGCCGATGATGCTGCACGACGGTGTCGTCGACCTGCCGCAGGCGAGCTGGCTCGCGACCGCGAACTACCTGGGCTACTGGCTCGGCGCAGTCGCCTGCGCGTTGCAACCCTGGCTGTGGTCACACTGGCGATTGGCGCCGCCGCTGCGACACACCGCGGCGGTGCGGCTCGGCCTGGTCTGGACCGTGCTGCTCACGCTGTCCATGGCGATCGACTGGCCGGCCGGCTGGGCGTTGTGGCGGTTCCTTGCCGGCATGGCCAGTGCGCTGGTGTTCGTCTACACCACCGGCTGGTGCCTGGCCCGTTTGACGGCGCTGGGTGCGCCCGCGTTGGCCGGCGTGATCTACATGGGGCCGGGGCTGGGCATCACGGCCAGCGGCCTGGCGGCGAGCGCGATGGTGACGCTCGGCTGGAGCGCGGCGAGCGGCTGGCTCGTGTTCGGTGCGCTCGCCGTGGCCCTCACCGCCGCAGCGTGGCCGCACCTGCGCGGTACGGTGGCGCTGCCGGCGCCGGCGAATGCGGCCACGGATGCCTCGCAGGCGGGCGTGTTGACGCTGTTTGCGCTGGCCTATGGCCTGGCCGGGTTGGGCTACATCGTCACCGCCACCTTCCTGCCAGTGATCGCAAGGCAGGCGCTGCCCGGTTCGATCTGGCTCGACCTGTTCTGGCCCCTGTTCGGCCTCGGTGTTGCGCTGGGCGCGCTGCTGACGGTGCGCCTGCCGGTGCACTGGGACCGGCGCAAATTGCTGATGGCCTGCTACACCATGCAAGCCACCGGCGTGCTGCTGACGGTCTGGTTGCCCAGCCTGACGGGCTTTGCGCTGGGCAGCGTGTTGCTCGGTGTGCCGTTCACCGCGATCACGCTGTTCGCGATGCAGGAGGCACGGCGCCTGCGGCCGCACGGAGCGTCGGCCTATATCTCGTTGCTCACGGCCGCGTGGGGCCTGGGCCAGATCGCCGGGCCGCCGCTGGTGGCGTTGCTGCTGCGTCGCAGCGCAACTCCGGGTGAGGGTTTTGCGCTGTCACTCGAGATCGCGGCGGGCGCGCTGCTCGGCGGCGTGGCCCTTTTCGCCTGGCTGGTACGCCGCTACCCGCTGGCCCCCGACTTGAACCGCACAGTCCGCGCCGCTACCGGGCCAGGGTGATCGCAAAGCTGGCACTGCAGCCGGCGGCATGGATGCGCGCGTCGAAGCCCCGCCCTGTGGAGACATTGCGCAGGCGTGCCGCGCCTTCGACCTGCAGATCGCCCTCGATCTGCTCGTTCAGGTTGGGCGTGTCGCCGCTCAGCCATTCGAACACGGCGCATTTGCCGTCCGACATCTGGACCACCGCCCGATGACGGTCGATGTTGACGGTGATGACCAAGCCCAGCTGCTGCATGTCTGCAACCCCTCGACGACCTTGAGCGAAGACTAAACCAAAGCGACCGCGGATGGCAATCCAGGGTCCTGGAGTCGAGCGTTCGTCGCTCCGCCCGAGTTGCCGGTTGCGGACCCTGGGGCGGCGGATCTTCCTGGGCGAAACAGGCGACCACCGATTGCAGAGCCCGACTGGCAAATCGTGCCGTGACTTGCTTCACACGGCACGCGGTCGGTTCGGCTGCCGCGCTGAACCGCGCCTACCCTTGGGAGGGGCCCTGCAATCTGGCGGGGCTCAAGACTTGGGGTGCCACCATGACAACGGAATTCTGGTTGATCGTCTGTGCTGCAGCAATCGCCAGCGCCGCGCTGGCCTGGTGGGCGACGCGGCACTCGATGCTGCGAGATTTCGACAAGCGCTTGAAGTTCACCGCGGTCAAAGTGAATGAACAGAACGCCGCGACCAACGAAAAACTGCGCGCTGCGCACAAGAAGGCCAAGCTGGAACTGGATCAATTGAGCGCTACGGTTCCCGCCAAGGTCGCCGCCGCGGTTTCCGCCGAGAAAGCCGCCACCGCCCGGCTGCAAAGCAGCCTCGACATCGCGTATGCCGAACTCGATCGTCTGCGCCCCCGGCCCGACGGAAAACAAGCCGTCAAGCGCGATCCTGCCCATGCCTTTGCCAACACCGAGATGATGGAGAACCAGCGCTGAACTGCGGGTTCCGGCCCTGAATTCGGCGCGCCGGGATCTGCACTTGCACGAGCCCGGCGCCCGCGCGCTCAGGCGCTCGGCAGCTTGTGGCTCTTGAACTGTTCGCGCAGCCGGTTCTTCAGCATCTTGCCGGTGGCGCCGAGTGGAATCGCGTCGACGAACACCACGTCGTCGGGGGTCCACCACTTGGCGATCCGGCCGTCGAAGAACGCCAGCAGCTCTTCGCGCGTGAGTTCGACGTTCGGCTTCTTCACCACCACCAACAAGGGCCGCTCGTCCCACTTCGGGTGGAACGCGGCAATGCACGCCGCCATCGCCACCTTCGGGTGCGCCATCGCGATGTTTTCCAGGTCGATCGAGCCGATCCACTCGCCACCGCTCTTGATCACGTCCTTGCTGCGATCGGTGATCTGCATGTAGCCGTCGGCGTCGATGCTGGCCACGTCACCGGTCGGGAACCAGCCGTCCACCAGCGGGCTGCCGCCCTCCCCTTTCAGGTACTCGTTGACGATCCACGGGCCCTTCACCATCAGCTCGCCAGTGGCTTTGCCGTCCCAGGGCAGCGCCTGGCCCTCGGGGTCGACGATCTTCATGTCGACGCCGTAGATCGCGCGGCCCTGCTTGGCCTGCACCGCATAACGCTGCTGCGCATCCATCGATTCATGTTTGGGTTTGAACGTGCACGCGGTGCCCAGCGGGCTCATCTCCGTCATGCCCCAGGCGTGCAGCACATGAACGCCGTACTGTTCCTGGAAGGTGCGCATCATCGCCGGCGGGCACGCCGAGCCGCCGATGATGGTGCGCTTCATCGTGCTGAACTTCAGGCCGTTCGCCTCGACATAGGTCAGCAGCCCCTGCCAGACCGTCGGCACACCGGCCGAGACGGTGACGCGTTCTGCTTCGAACAACTCGTGAAGTGATTTGCCGTCCAGCCCCGGCCCGGGGAAGACGAGACGCGCGCCGGTCATGCACGCCGCGTACGGCAAACCCCAGGCGTTGACGTGGAACATCGGCACCACCGGCAGCACGACATCGCGCGCCGACAGGTTCAGCGCGTCGGGCAGCGCCGCGGCATAGGTGTGCAGCACGGTGGAACGGTGGCTGTACAGCACGCCCTTGGGGTTGCCGGTGGTGCCCGAGGTGTAGCACAGCGACGAGGCGGCGTTCTCGTCGAAGCTGGGCCAGTCGTACTCATCGGAGGCCGCTTCCAGCAGCTCTTCGTAGCAGTGCAGGTTGGGCAGCGTCGCGCCGCTGGGCATGTGCGCGCGGTCGGTCATCGCGATCCAGTGCCGGATGGTCTTCACGCGCGGCGCCACCGCCTGGATCAGCG
>JANNKS010000592.1:0-7191 GCA_031396425.1 Rhizobacter sp.
GCAACGCCTGGGCCGAGGACCCAGGGTGCTATCTGGACGATGCCGAGATCGGGCTTGCCGCAGGTGCCGGGCAGCGCAGCATCCGACATCCCGGCGAAAGCCGGGATCCAGCCCCGAGTCACTAACATGAAACGCACGGCATTGAACAAGGAGCGTTGGGCGGCTTTGGGCTCTTCGGCGCCGTTCGTCGGTGCGCGCAGGCCAGGGTCTGCGCGAGGGCCGGTGGCCCGGGGTTCCCAGCGACACCCGTCTGTCCGTGCAGGCCCAGCCCCACAGCGACTGCGCGCCAGGGCGGCGGCGGCACCCCCGTTCTCCGGCCCACGCTCGCGGGGCGCCATCGAGGCCCACTACGGCCAGCCGCGTCATCACGAGCCAAGCGCTCCAATAGCCATGACACCGCGAATCGGGCCTGCGCCCGGGGGCACCACCACCGCCCTGCTTCCGTCCTTCCCGGCGCCGGCTCGTTTCATGCGTTGCGGGTCGCGCGAAGCGCGGTGGAGCCGCTGACATGCGCGCCGTCATCGAACTGACCTGGCGACTCGCGCTCGCCGCGGGCCTGGTGGTGATGGGCATCGATCTCGCCCGCGCCGCCGAACCTGCAGCGCTGTATGCCCAGCACTGCGCCGCGTGCCACGGGCCGCACCGCACCGGCGTGATGGGCCCGGCGCTGCTGCCCGAAAGCCTGGAGCGGCTGCGCCGCCCCGAGGCGCTGAAGGTCATCGCGCAGGGCCGCGTGGCGACGCAGATGCCGGGGTTCCACGACAAGCTCAGCACCGACGAGATCGCCGCGCTCGGATCATGGATCTACACGCCGGTCAGCCCTGCGCCGACATGGACCGAGGCCGATATCCGGGCCTCGCGCGTGCAGGCGGCCGACGCCTCCAAGCTGCCGAACAAGCCCGTCTGGCCGGCCGACCCGATGAACCTGTTCGTCGTCGTCGAGGGCGGTGACCACCATGTGTCGCTCGTCGACGGCGACCGGTTCGAGCCCATCCACCGCTTTGCCTCGCGCTACGCGCTGCACGGCGGGCCGAAGTTCACGCCCGACGGACGTTTTGTCTATTTCGGGTCGCGCGACGGCTGGATCACCAAGTACGACCTGTGGAACCTGGTGGTGGTGGCCGAGGTGCGCGCCGGGCTGAACATGCGCAACGTTGCTGTCAGCGGCGACGGGAAATGGGTGCTGGCGGCGAACTATTTCCCGCACACGCTGGCGCTGTTCGACGCCGAGTTGAATCTGGTGAAAACCTATGCCGCGACGACGCTCGACGGCAAGGCAAGTTCGCGCGTCTCCGCCGTCTACGACGCCGCACCGCGGCGCAGCTTCATCGTCGCGCTGAAAGACATCGCCGAATTGTGGGAGATCTCGTACGACCCCAAGGCCGAGGACATCTACGAAGGCCTGGTGCACGATTACCGCATGGGCGAAGGCATTCCGAAGCGCGGCTTCCAGGGTGTCAAGCGCACCCGCCTGGACGAACCGCTGGACGACTTCTTTTTCGACCAGGGCTATGTCAACGTGCTGGGCGCAACCCGCGCGAAGCGTTCCGAACCGGGCGCCGAGGTCGACGCCCGGCCGAGCGCCCAGGTGATCAACCTCGACGTGCGGCGCCGCATCGCCGAACTGCCGATCGCCGGCATGCCGCACCTGGGCTCGGGCATCACGTTCGCGTGGAACGACACGACCGTGCTCGCCAGCCCGAACTTGAAAGATGGTGCGGTCGACGTGATCGACATGAAGACCTGGAAAGGCGTCAAGACGATCAAGACGCCGGGGCCGGGCTTCTTCATGCGCAGCCATGAGAACTCGCGCTACGCCTGGGCCGATTCGATGATGAGCCCCACGGCGAAAGACACGCTGACGATCATCGACAAGCGCACGCTCGAAGTGGTGGCACAGGTGCGCGAGCCCGGCCGCACGCTGGCGCACATCGAGTTCACGAAAGACGGCCGCTACGCGCTCGCCAGCCTGTGGGAGAACGACGGCGCGCTGATCGTCTACGACGCCGCGACGTTCAAGGAAGTGAAACGCCTGCCCATGAGCAAGCCGGTGGGCAAGTACAACGTGTGGAACAAGATCAATCGGTCGGAGGGGACGTCGCACTGAGGCGCGGTGTCCGCCGTCGGGTGTGGGCTCCAGACGCGGCGCCGACGCGCTGAAACCGACAGGCAGTCAGCGCTCTTCGACGATCAGCGCCGCGATCGCGGCGCCGAGCGCCAGATCGTCCTCGGCGCCGAAGGCGTGATGGCGCAGGTCGCCGTGGCGGTCGATCAACACCAGGGTCGGCGTGCCCTGCATGCCATAGGCGCGCATCGTCAGCGGTATCGGATCGTGCGGGTCGGTGCCCGCTGCGTCCACGCCGACCGGGAAAGCGATGCGGTACTCGTGCAGGAACGCCTGCAGCGAAACGGGTGTCATTGCGGCGTGGTGCTCGAACACGGTGTGCAGGCCCACCACCGCGACGTCCTGCGGCGCGAAAGCCACATGGATGCGCTGTGCCTGCGGCAGGCCGTGCTGCACGCAACCCGGGCACAGCATCTGGAAGGCGTGCAGCACCACGACCCTGCCGCGCAGATCGGTCAGCTGCAGCGCGCCGTCATGGTTGAACCACGCGCGCGTCGTCCACGGCGGCGCAGGCTGGCCGGGCGGCTGCAGGCCGAAGCTGGATGGTGTCATCGGTGCTGGCCTCGATTCAAATGGCAGGCTTTCACTGGCGGTAGGCGGAGAAAACGAAGTCCTTGTCCTTCTGCGCCGTGTGGCACTGGTAGCACGCCGTCGCGGCATTCTTGCCGACGGCGCGCTCGGTCTTGGAGTCTGCCTTGAAACCCTCGAAACCCCAACCCCCCGTGTCCTTGTACTTGCGGCTGTCCTTGTGCATCACGCCGAGCACCTTGCGAGCGCCTTCCTGCACCGTGTTGTCGACGGCCTTCGCTTCCAGCAGGTCGAAGGCGATGACGGAACCGTCGGCGAACTTGCCGCTCTTGTAGCCCTGTTCGGCCTTGCTGTTGGCGTAGAGGTGGTGGATGCCGCCGAAGGCGTCGTACAGCGCATGCCCTTGATTGATCGTCATGCTCTTGACGTGGGTCCACTGGCGGTAACCCTCAGGGTACGGAACGGGTGGTGCGTCGGCGGCGAACACCGGTGCGGCGAAACAAAGGGTGGCGGCGAGAACAAGAGATTGGCGCATGGGGCACTCCTACAATCCGAACTTGGATGGCGCGCATTGCAGCACGCGGCAGCGCGCCTGAACAGCAGGCACGAAACGGTGACCCAGGCACTTTCAGGTGGCTATCGATGAACCCGCCAGACCCACCGAGCGCGGCGCCGCTCAACGTGGCGCGCATGGTCGAAGACATCGTCGGCTGCAAGTGGTCGCTCGCCGTGCTCGGCGCGGTGCGCGGCGGTGTGGTCCGCCCCGGTGCGATGGAGCATGCCATCGAGGGCCTGTCGAAGAAGGTGCTGAACGAACGCCTGAGCAAACTGGTGCGCTTCGGCATTCTCGAAAAACACGCCTACGCCGAACTGCCGCCGCGGGTCGAATACCGGTTCACGCCGTTCGGCAGCAAATTCTGCGGCGTGCTCGACGGCATCGACGCGTTGCAGCGCGAGATCGAGCGCTGAGCGCCGGCGGCCACGCTTGTCAGCGTGCCCAATGCGATCTGCGCCCGACCTGGCCGTAACTGTTGTCGCCCCAGCACCAGGCCTGCCCGTCGGCCGTGAGTGCACAGGTCGCGCGGTGCGCCAGGGCGGCGAAGCGTGCGCTGGTCTGCACGCGCACCGGGGTCTGTGTGGGCGCGTGGCTGCCGTCGCCCAGTTCGCCACCGTAGTTCAGGCCCCAGCACCACACTTCACCTTGCGCGGTGAGTCCACAGGTGTGCAATTGGCCCGACTTCAAGGCCGTGAACACCTGGCCGCCCGCGACGCGCTGTGGCGTGCCGACGTAGTCGGGCACCGAGGTCGGCGAACCGATCGCATGGGCCACGCCCCAGCACCACGCAGCACCGGTGTCGTCGAGCGCGCAGCTGTGGTCGCTGCCGGTTGCGATGCTGCGCCACACCAGGGCGCCGACCACGGCGCGCGGCGTGCCTGAACTGAACAGGCCGCCGCTGCCACCGGCCGAACCCACGCCCAGCTGGCCGTACCAGTTCGAGCCCCAGCACCACGCCTGCCCAGCGGCGGTGAGGCCGCAGCCGTGCAGCTCGCCCAGATCCAACGTCACGAAGCTGCGGCCCCAATCGACGCGCACCGGGACGTTCGACCCGACCCCGGCACCATGGCCCCACAGGTCGGCGACGGGGCCCCAGCACCAGCCTTCGCCCGAATGCGTCAGGCCGCAACTCGCAAGGCTGGAACTGGACATGCGCAGCAGCGCGAACTGAAGACCACCTGCCACGGCGACCGGCTGCGCGCTGTCCGCCGATCGGCCGTCGCCCAGTTGCCCGCCGAGGCCGAAACCCCAGCACCAGGCCGCGCCCGCTGCGCTCAGGCCGCAGCTGCTGCCGTGGCCGCGCGACGATGCGAGAGCCGCGAAGACGGGGGCGCCGCTCATGCGCTGCGGTGTCCCGGTGCAGGCGACCAGGGTGATGCCCGGGATGTCGCAAAGGTCGATGGCCGCGGTGGAGCCGAGCTCGCCGTATTCGTTGATGCCCCAGCACCAGGTGCGGCCATCGAACGTCGTCCCGCAGGCATGCGCCTGGCTGGTGTCCAGTGCGGCGAAGCGCAGGCTGTCGCTGACGGGCACGGGCGTCGGGTAGTCGCGCGGCAGGCCAGGGCCGGACCCGCCCCCGCCGCACGCTGCGAGCAGGATCGCGGCCACCGTGCCCGCAGGGGCTGCAAGCATCGATCGAGCCACAGATCTGCAAGGAAGACGTGTCATCGCCAACTGGGTGCCCCAAGGACGTCGGGTCACCATCCTGCATCGACAGCAAGGCGCACGGGTTGAGCTTTCGCAGGTGCAGAACCGGCATCGAAGGCAACCAAGCCGGGGCGGTTGCGGACCAGGCAAGCTCATCGCTCGCAAGTCGAAGCCACAATGTTGCGCATTGAGGGTGCTCAGTCACGACACGCGCTGCATCGGCTAAGCTCGTGCCGGTCGGGGCGCAGGAACAGGCCCGCGGAGGTATGCGATGAACGACTACCGGTTGGTGCTGGCGCATGTCAGCGACAGCGAGCAATCGAACAAGGTGCTGAACTGCGCGGCGAGGGTGGCCGCCGCATTGGGTGCGAGCCTGCGCGCCGTGCATGCCATGGCGCCCCTCCACCTGGGCGCCTACCTCAGCCCGGAAACCGCCGTGGCGGCCGCCGAGTTGAACCAGAACGCCGAACGCCGGCGCACGGAACAGGCGCGCGATCGCGTCGTCGAGGCGGGTCGGGCGAACGGCATGGACATTCACTTCGAAAGCCCGGGCGGCGACCCAGTGGAAGCGATGAGCGCGCGTTCGCGGGTGGCCGATCTGGTGGTGCTGGGCCAACCGACCGATGACGATATCGACGACCCGCCGCGACGTTTCGTGTCGCACCTGCTGGTGGCAGGGGGTTGCCCGGTACTCGTCGTTCCCGATGCCGGCCCCGTGACCGGTTGCGGCACGCGCGTGCTCGTTGCCTGGTCGCCCACGAGGGAAAGTGCGCGCGCGCTGCGGGATGCGTTGCCGCTGCTGCAGCGGGCATCAACGGTCGAGGTCTTGCGCTTCGGCACCACCCCACCCGGTGCGGACGATCCACTCATTGGCGTGGCGGACTACCTGCGCGGGCACGGCGTCTCGGCAACCTGTGCCGTCAAGCCGATTCGCGAGCTGACGTTCGGCGAGCGCATGCTGAACCCGACGGTCGTCGACGCCTCGATCGCCGAGTTGCTGCTGTCGCACGCCGCCGACATGGACGCCGATCTGATCGTGATGGGCGGTTACGGCCACACCCGCACCTACGAACTGGTGCTCGGCGGGGTGACGCGAACCCTGCTCGGCTCGATGACGATACCGGTGCTGATGTCGCACTGAACGCGGCGGGCGAACCCGCGCCCCCTGTGCGGCGCCGCGCGGCCGGTCAATGCCCGCCGGCGCCCATCAGCGCGAGAAGCACGCCGCCGGCCACCACGCTGGCGATCTGCCCGGCGGCGTTGGCGCCCATCGCGTGCATCAGCAGGAAGTTCTCGAAGTCCTCTTCCTGCGCCACCTTCTGCACCACGCGCGCCGCCATCGGGAACGCGCTGATGCCGGCCGCACCGATGAGCGGGTTGACCTTGCCGCCGCTGAGCCGGTTGAGCAGCTTGGCGAACAGCACACCGGCCACGCCGTCGACCGTGAACGCGACGATGCCCAGCACCAGGATCGCGAGCGTGCTGGGTTTGAGGAACTCGGTGCCGAGCATCGTCGAGCCGATCGCCAGGCCGAGGAACAGCGTCACGGTGTTGGCGATCTCCTGCGCCGAAGCCTTGGTCAGGCGTTCGACCGCGCCCGACTCCTTCATCAGGTTGCCCAGCATCAGCATGCCGATCAGCGGCGTCGCGAACGGTACCAGCGTGCCCACCAGCACCGTGACGACGATCGGAAACAGGATGCGCGTGCGCCGGCTGATCTTGCGCTGGCTGTAGGGCATGCGGATGCGCCGCTCCTGCTGCGTCGTCAGCAGCTTCATGATCGGCGGCAGGATGATCGGCACCAGCGCCATGTAGCTGTACGCCGCGACAGTGATCGGCCCCAGCAGGTGCGGCGCGAGAAGACCGCTGACGTAGATCGAGGTCGGGCCGTCGATGGCGCCGATGATGCCGATCGAGGCGGCTTCGGGGCGGCTGAAACCCAGCAGCAGCGCCAGGATCAGCGTCAGGAAGATGCCGAACTGGCCCGCCGCGCCGAGCAGCACCAGGCGTGGATTTTCCAGCAGCGGCCCGAAGTCGGTGAGCGCGCCGATGCCGATGAAGATCAGCAGCGGGAACAGCTCGTTGCGGATGCCCATGTCGTAGAGCACGCGCAACATGCCGTCTTCGGCGATCAGCGGCGACAGCGGCAGGTTGGCGAGCAGGCAGCCCGCGGCAATGGGCACCAGCAGCAGCGGCTCATAGTGGCGCGCGATGCCCAGGTAGAGCAGCACGAAAGCAACGAGCATCATCACCACCGACTGCGGCGTGACGTTCGTGAGGCCTTGCATCAGCAGGCCGAGCGTGTCGGGGCTGGCCATGGGTCAGCTTTCCGTGT
>JANNKS010000618.1:0-7277 GCA_031396425.1 Rhizobacter sp.
GTTGACCGGCCAGCCCGACTTTGCACACTTCAGCATCGACATCGTGGCCGACCAGTGGTGTGTCGAACTGAAGAGCCTGAAGCTGTACTTCTGGAGCTATCGCAACGAAGGCGCGTTTCACGAGAAGGTGACGAACGACATCCTGGACGACATCGTGCGAGCCATCCAGCCGCGTTTCATTCGCGTCACGGCGCGCTGGAATGTGCGCGGCGGCATCTACACCAACCTGGTCGCCGAGCAGCGCAAGAAAGGCTGGAAGCCGCAGGGCGAGGTGCACTTGAACCCGACCTCGCTGAAAGGCGCCGCGAAGGCTTGACGCCAGCAGCGGTCCGACGATTCGCGGCGAGGGAAATCCCTGCTGTCAACAGAGCGTCACACAGCCAGCATACGGTTGCGACTTCCTCAACAACGGAGACAACCCATGCGAACCCACCTGACCGGCGCGGCGACGCTTGCGCTGGCGCTGGCGCTGATTTTCACCAGCCTGAACAGCGCCGCCCACGATGACAACCGGCACCGCCGCGACCGCCACGAGCTCGACGCGCCGAAGAAGCCGCTCGTGATCGGCCACCGCGGCGCGAGCGGCTACCTGCCAGAGCACACACTCGAGAGCTACGCGCTCGCCGTCGAACTGGGTGCCGACTTCATCGAACCCGATCTGGTGTCGACCAAGGATGGTCACCTCATTGCGCGCCATGAACCCAACATCACCAACACCACGGATGTCGCCACGCGTGCCGAATTTGCCAACCGTCGCAGAACCGGCATGCTCATCGATGGCGCCGCGGAGGACGGCTGGTTCGCATTCGATTTCACGCTTGCTGAAATCAAGACCTTGCGCGCCAAGCAGGCGTTCGGCGAACGCCCGCAGCAGTTCAACGGCAAGTTCGAAATTCCGACTTTCGACGAAGTCATCCAGCTCGCCAAGCGCAAGGGCAAGGAGGTCGGTCGAGTGATCGGCGTCTACCCCGAAACGAAACACCCCACACTGCACCGGAAACTGGGCTTGCCGCTGGAGCGCAAGCTTGTCCATGCGCTGACGCATGCCGGCTGGAACTACCGTGAGGCACCGGTGTTCATCCAGTCGTTCGAGCAAGGCAACCTGAAGGCGCTGCGCAAGATGACACGCGTCAAACTCGTGCAACTCGTCGATGCCGACGATGTGAACGCCGACGGCAGCCTCGCCTTCAATGCGCCCTTCGATCGGCCCTATGACTGGACGGTCTCAGGCGACCCGAAGCTGCTGGCGCGCACTTTCGGGTATCTGGTCACCGATGCCGGCCTCAAGGAAGTGGCCGAATATGCCGATGGAATAGGACCATGGAAGCGCTACATCGTCAGCACCCTGGCCGACCCGGCCGGTTCCGGCCCCGGCGAAGCTGCGCGCAAGCTGGCGCCTGCAGGCGACCTCATTGCGCGCGCGCACCAGGCCGGCCTGATGATCCATACCTGGACCTTCCGCAACGAACAGCGTCGCCTGGCGAGCGACTACGCTGGCAATCCGGTGAACGAGTACCTGCAGTTCTATCGCCTCGGCATCGACGGCGTGTTTTCCGACTTTCCCGACACGGCGGTGGCGGCAAGGGTGTTGTACCGACTGGAAACCGACCCCGACTATGCCGAGTGCCTGACGCGCGAGGACCGCAAGTCCTGCGATTGACAGGCCTGCCGGCCGCCAGGCCGGCGAACCCATGGCCGGCTGGCTGAGGCGGCTGGTCGGCGCCGCCGACCCCGCTGCCGAGAGCTTCCAGGCCGCGCTGCCGGGCATGGCGGAACCTCGTCTGACCGCCGCAGCCGACACGCCGGCCGCCCCTGCGACTGCATTCTCCCTGCGCGACCCGCTCATTGCCTCCCACGGTGGCATGGCAGGGTGCGCATTTCGATTCACTGCGGCCCTCGAGCAGCGCCTGCGAATGCGCGCAGACCCGATTGCCCACGCCGCTCACGCGCTGGCCTTGCTGGCATCGATGCGCCCAACCATCGCCAGCGGCCGTTTGGCCATGACCACGCTCCCGTACGAGATCCTCGCACGCTCGGCGGTGCTGGAGGCAGCCAGCGGAGCGTGCGTCGTGCTCGACCCCGCACCGGGCGGCAGCGATACCGGCGCAGCGGCGCTTGCGGGCCTGCGCAGTCACAACGTTCGTATCGGCAGCATCGCGCCCACACTCGCACCCGAACTGGTCGCCGCAAATGCGACTGCGACGGCAAGCCAATCGGCAACCCAAACGGCGGCGCAAGCCCAGGCTGTGGCGGACGCGAGCGACTTCCTGGTTCTGCAGCATGGTCCAGGTGGATACGACGCCCTGGCTGCGCAAGTGTCGCGCTGGCGTGCCAAACGCCCGGACTTGCCGATCGTGGTCACCGGTGTTGAAAACCTGGACGAACTGGAACGCACCCTGAGCCTGAACGTCTGGCTGGCATCCGCGCGCCTGCAGGGGGCGTCGGGCACAGGTAACCGACGCCCGCTTCGGCCCGCGGTGACGAACATCTGCCAGCTGCTCGCCCAACTGCGGGACAGCCGCCACGTCGGCGAAGTCTCAAGGCAGCTGGGTACCGACGTCGCGCTGTCGTACCGGCTGCTGCGCTACGTCAACAGCCCTGCCTTCGGTTTGTCTCGCAGCGTCGCATCGATCGACGAGGCAGTGCTGCTGATCGGCCACGCGGGGTTGTACCGATGGCTGTCGATTGCGCTGCTGGACAGTGCAGACGGGCGCAAGGCGTCGCGTGCGTTGCAGGAGATTTCCTTGGCCCGTGCGCGTTTCCTGGAATTGCTGGCGAGCGAACGCGAGGGTGACCCGCCACAGGCCCTTTTCACCGTGGGTCTGCTGTCGTTGCTGGAGCTCTTGCTGCAAGCGCCGCTGGGCGAAGTCCTGGCTCCGCTGCACCTGGATGAAAATGCCCGCCAGGCGCTGCTTGAGGGCAGGGGTCCGTGGGTTGACTACTTGGCCATCGCGCAGGACCTGGAGGCGAACCACCTGGACCGCGTCGCGGTTCGTGCCGACACGTTCGGCGGGCTGGAGTCGGTGCTGCGCAAGTCCGAGACGGCATGGGCCTGGGCGACGAGCGTCACGCAAGCGCTGCACGCCTGAGCGAGGCACCCTCATGCCGCCCGCCGAAGCGAGTGCAGGTTGTCGATGCCTCAGTCACGCACGCGTTCGGGCAGCAGCGTCATTTCACTGTGCGTCAATACGCGAACGTGAAAGGCCGCGTCGATGAGTGCCAACCCGTGCAGATCGATCGATTTCTGGGTTTGCAGCAATCGGGCCAGGAAGGCCACCACTCCCGGCTCGACGACCTGGCCCGGAACCAGCACAGGGATGCCCGGCGGATAGGGCACGATCTGGTCGCAACACACCCGGCCGGACAGTTCGGCATTGGGTTGACCGTTCTCGTCGATCAGTGGCAGACGCTCACCGGTTTCATAGAACGCGTCGCGCGGCAGGCAGGCCAGACGGGAAAAGCCGGGGGCCTGCGGCACGCGGGCATAGGTGCGCGGTGCGCGCCGCTCCTTGGCCAGGCGCAGCATCGCATCGAACAGACGCGACACCTTGCTGCGAGTCGTGCCAATCGTCAGCAGCAACGTCAGCGTGTTATGGGTGTTCTTCTCGATCTGGATGTTGAAGCGCTCGATCAGTGCATCGCGCAGTTCGTCGGCCGAAAATCCGCTCGCCGAAATATCGATCGTCAGTTTGGTCGGGTCGAGGCGAATGCCATCGTTGCGCACTTCGGCGGGCAGCAAGTCTTCCAGCTCGAGCACCCGGAACGCGCCGGTCGAGTTGATCTTTTCGCGCAGCTCGCGCGCGAACTTCAGCGAGCGGTCGAGCAGCCGGTAGCCTTCCATCACCGCCTGCTTGCGCGCCACGTCGAGGCTCGCAATCAGGTTGTATTGCGGGCTGGTCGAGGCGTGCATGTTGAAGTTCTCGCGGAACAGGTGCTCGTCGAAATCAGCGTCATTGACGTGGATCATGCTGGCCTGCGAAAACGCCGACAGCACCTTGTGGGTGCTTTGGGTCACGTAGTCGGCGCCGCACTCCAGCGCGGTCGGGCGCAGCTCGGGGTGGAAGCGGGCATGGCCGTACCAGGCCTCGTCGACCACGACCTTGATGCCCACCTGGTGCGCCGCGTCGATGATGGGCCGCAGGTCGTAGCGCAAGCCGTCGTAGGTGCACGAGGTGAGGATCAGCACCCTTGCATCGGCGTGCCGCTCGATCGCGCGCAGCAAGGTGCTGCGCGGCACCGGCCCGAAGATGCCGAACTGCTGGTTCACCGAAGAGTCGAGGTAGATCGGCCGGGCCCCCGACAGGATGACCCCGTGGTGCACCGACTTGTGGCAGTTGCGGTCCAGCAGCAGCTTCGCACCCGGCGTCAGCAGGGTCTGGAAAATCACCTTGTTGGACGTCGACGTGCCGTTCGTCGCAAAGTAGGTCTGCCGCGCCCCGAAGGCCTTGGCAGCGAGGCGCTGGCTCTGCGCGATCACCCCGGTCGGGTGCAACAGGGAGTCGAGCATCGGCACCGACACCGACAGATCGGCGCGCAACATCTCTTCGCCGACGAAGTCGTAGAAGTCGCCCACCCAGGCGCTGCCCTTGAACGAGTCGCCGCCACCGTGCCCGGGCGTGTGCCAGCTGTCTTTGGCCAACGCAACGTATTCGCGCAGCCTGTCGTAGAACGGCGTGTCCGATTTCTGCGCCACCTCCGCGGCCAGGATGCGAAACCAGCCGCCGAAGTCCTGCTCGTCGCGGAAGAAATAGCCGTCCACCGCGTCGCTGGCGAGCGCCTCGACGAGCAACTTGGTGTCGTCGTCCTCGAGCATCATGTACAGCGACAGCTCGGGGCGCAATTCGATGACGCGCTGGGCGGTCAGCACGGCAGCGCGGTTGGGTGATTTCGGCGTTGCTGCCGGCTCGCCGGCCTGCCGGCTGTCACCATGGTCGACCAGGACAATCTGAACCTCGCCATCGGCCAGCACCGCAGCCAGCGCCTCGTCGCCGGCACCCACGCCCAGCGCCGCCAGGCCATGCGGGTTGTCCAGCCGTGCAGCGGCGGCGTTGATGCCGCTCACCACCCGTTCGCGAAGCAACTCGTCGGCGCTGACCACCAGCACATGGCTCACAGCTTGCATTGCGCGCGCTCCTGGGTACAAGTTGTCGCACGCGCTGAGGCCGGGTGCGGCGGACCCGAAGTTTAGGCACATCGCAACGTCAGCACGGGCTGCACCCAGGGTGGCCCGAGGAATTGGTGTGAATTGCGGCGCCAATCGCTGTGCAAGAGCGATTTGTCAATGCAGCTTCAGTCGACGGACGTTGCCCGGGCCGGCTGTTTCAACGCTTGAAGAACTCGTCCCAGAGCTCGTCAGGCAGCGTATCGATGGGTTGCTCGCTGATCTGCAGGCCGTCCTGCAACTCGAGTGACGAAAGCCGCCAACTCGATTTCGGATCCGGCGTTGCGGACGCGGGTGTGGGCGGCGGTTCGGTAGTCGGACCTGCCGCGTCAGCGGGGTGCACATACTCACCCAGCGGTGCGGCGCTCGACATGCGCCAGATCACCTTCTTGACTTCCGGTTTTTTCTTGGCTTTCGCCATCACGACCTGTGAACTCGAATTCGGTGGGAGAGAGATTTTGACTGGAAACCCGGAATCACGTCGCAGCCTTGGGGACGGACCCAGTTGGATTGCACCACCTTGTGCAGAGCATCGACCTTACTCCAAGCGCCACCAGGTGTCACCCTAAATACTGCGGAGATCGGCCGTCAACGTAACCATTGCCCTTCGCAACCGCCAGGACGCACGAAAAACCTGAACCTCGGCAGGGATAATTGCATCGATGAACCCCTTGCTTTCGCGCCTGAACGCTTATCCGTTCGAACAGTTGCGCGCGCTCACCCAGGACATCCAGCCGAACGCCACCCTGCGCCCGATCAGCCTGGGTATTGGCGAGCCCAAGCACGCGACGCCGCCACTCATTCTTGACGCGATCCGGAACAACCTGAAGGGCCTGGCCAGTTACCCGGCGACCGCTGGTGAACCCGCGCTTCGGCAGGCGTTTGTGGGCTGGGCGCAACGCCGCTACGGCGTAGCGCTGGACGCTCAGACCCAGGTGCTGCCGGTGAATGGCTCGCGGGAGGCGCTTTTCGCGCTGGCCCAGACGGTCATCGACCCCGGGCGGGCCGGTGCTTGCGTGATCTGCCCGAACCCGTTCTATCAAATCTATGAGGGCGCTGCCTTGCTGGCCGGCGCCCGCACGGTGTTCGCGAACAGCGACCCGTTGCGCAATTTCGCCATCGACTGGGGCGCCGTCCCCGAGGGCACCTGGGCACAGACCCAACTGCTTTATGTCTGCAGCCCGGGCAACCCCACCGGTGCTGTGATGCCCATCGAAGAGTGGGCGCGTCTGTTCGCGCTGAGCGATCGGCATGGCTTCGTGATCGCGTCGGATGAGTGCTATTCCGAGATCCACTTTCGCGGCGAGCCCCCATTGGGCTCACTGCAGGCCGCAGTCCGGCTCGGGCGCGGCGACTTTCGCAACCTTGTGGCCTTGACCAGCCTGTCGAAACGGTCGAACGTGCCCGGTATGCGATCGGGTTTCGTCTCTGGCGACGCGGCCATCCTCAAGCAGTTCCTGCTCTACCGCACCTATCACGGCAGCGCGATGAGCCCGACGATTCAACAGGCGAGCATCGCGGCCTGGAACGACGAGCAGCATGTGGTGGCGAATCGGGCGCTGTACCGTGCCAAGTTCGAACGGGTCACACCCCTGCTGGCCCGCGTCATGTCGGTGGCCCGCGTCATGTCGGTGGCGACGCCTGAGGCCGGTTTCTACCTCTGGCCACAGGTTCCGGGTGGAGACGACCTGGTCTTCGCGCGCGAATTGCTGGCTCAATACAATGTGACCGTTCTGCCCGGCCGACTGCTCGCGCGCGACGCGCATGGCGTCAACCCGGGTGCCGGCCGGGTGCGCCTTGCGCTGGTGGCCGATATCGACGAATGCGTCGAAGCCGCTGAACGCATCGTCTCCTTCCTCCGAGCCCATTGAGAGCCAACATGACCCACGCGCTGCAAAACACCATCGAACTTGCCTGGGAAGGGCGCGCCAATCTGACGCCCACGAATGCGCCCGAGGTGCGCACGGCCGTCGACAAGGTGATCGCCGACCTGAACAAAGGCCGCATCCGCGTCGCCGAGCGCCAGGGCGTGGGCCAATGGACGGTGAACCAGTGGGTCAAGAAGGCCGTCCTGCTGAGCTTTCGCCTCAGCGACAACAAGGTCATGAGCGCCGGC
>JANNKS010000636.1:0-12834 GCA_031396425.1 Rhizobacter sp.
CCGCGAACGACGGGATGTTGCATGCCTTCGACGGAACAACGGGCAACGAGAAGTGGGCCTACATGCCTTCAGGCGTGTTGCCGAACCTCTACAAGCTGGCCGACAACAGCTATGCGTCGAACCATCAGTACCTGGTCGACGGCGCTCCGACCATCGGCGACATCTATGTGGGCGGGGCGTGGAAGACGATCCTGGTCGGCGGCCTGGGCGCGGGTGGACGAAGCTACTACGCGTTGGACATCACCAACCCGAACAGCCCGGTCGCATTGTGGGAGTTCACCGACACCCACCTCGGCCTCACCTTCGGTAACCCGATCATCACTAAGCGCGCTGACGGGACCTGGGTCGTGGTCTTTGCTTCCGGCTACAACAACAATGTCAGCGGCGGCGACGGCAACGGCCGCATGTATGTGCTGAACGCCAACACCGGGGCGATGATCACCTCGATCCAGACGAACACGGCAGTCAGCACGCCGGCGGGCACCACCACGACCCCGAGCGGCCTGGCCAAGCTGAATGTCTGGGTCGATTCCGAAATCGACAACACGGCGAAACGCTTCTACGGCGGCGACTTGCTGGGCAACCTCTGGCGTTTTGACATTGACGGTCTCGTCGCACCGAACAACGCGGCGCTTCGCCTCGCACAGCTGTCGGCTGGCAGCCCCGCTACGCCACAGCCGATCACGACGCAGGTCTCGCTGGGCGAGATCACACAGAGCAGCGTCAAGTATCCGGTCGTGTTTGTCGGCACGGGAAAGTATCTTGGCACCTCGGACCTGAGCAACACAGCCCAGCAGTCGGTCTATGCGTTGAAAGACTCGCTGACGGCAACCGGCCTGGGTGACGTGCGTGCAGGCACAACCCTGGTGACCCAGACGCTCACGACAACGACGGACGTGAACGGCGCCAAGATCCGAACCGCCACGAAGAATCCAGTCACCTGGAGCTCCAAGAATGGGTGGTATGTGGACCTGCCGACCGCCGGCGAACGCGTCAACGTCGACCCTCAGCTGCTGTTCAACACCTTGACGGTGGCTGCCAACATCCCAAGCAGCGACGCGTGTACGATTGGTGGCGAGTCTTTCCTCTACCGCTTCGACATCGGCACAGGCGGCAGCGCGACGAACGGTTCGAACACGGTCGGCACGTGGCTGGGCAACACGATGATCGTCGGTCTGAGTTTCGTACAGCTGCAAAAGGCCGGCGGCGCGGCGGGCTCGGGCGACCTCGTCACGATCACGGTGGACAATGCGGGCAATACCGGTACGAGCAAGGTGCCGGAACCGGCGAGCAGTGCCGGCGCGACCCGGCGGACTTCATGGCGCGAGATCGTGAACTGAGGTCTTGTTGGGCAGGGGCTGGCGGTCAACCGCCCGCCCCGCAAGGCGAGTGGGCGCATCTGAAGAAACTCGAGCCAATGCTGCTGAGTGCTCTGCTGGCGGTGAGCCTGCATGCCGCAATGCTCTCGGTGCCGGTGCGAAACGAGGTGGTCCTGGATTCGCCTCCCGGATCTGCCGGGACCCGCCCGACCTCAGTGCGCATGTTGACATTGGCGGATCGACCTTTCACCGGAGGGGGCGTGCCCGCGCAGTTGCACCCGAGTCCACCCGTGCTGCCAGATCCAACTGCCGGTTCTTCATCTCAGCCTGACGCCGCCGGGGGCCACCGCCCCGCACCCACGACAGCTGTTCCCGCGCCGCCGGTTCGCGGGGTCGTGTTTAGATTGCCCGGTGTGCTGGGTGACGATGATTTCTTCGCGCGCAGCGCACTCGATGTCGGCCCATACCCCGCCCAGCCTGTGCTGATCGACTATCCGTCGGTCGACGCTGGCAGTGGCACGCATGTGAGCGAACTGTCGCTCTTCATCGACGAGAACGGCAGGGTCGTGAGAATTCGCGTCGACGGCCCGGCGTTGCCGGCGGCCATGGAGGAGGCGGCACGCCTGGCCTTCATGGGGTCGACGTTTTCGCCCGGGCAGGTGGACGGGCTGCCCGTGCGCTCGAGGATTCGTGTCGAAGTGATTTTCGAAGAAGGTTCCGCGCGTCGTTGAAAGAGCGTCGCAATTGGCGTGCGCACTTCGCTTTTCGCCCTGCCGATCGTCTCCTGGGCCGCTCTTGACGAATGACAGGCAGGCCGGCGAGCCGTGCGACAATCATTTCGACCCGGCGGCGAGATCGCCGGTCATTCTTTCAAGCCATCCCCCCGAACTGCTGCCGGCCCGCCCGGCTCCACGGCGAGTGAGCTCAGACACCCTCATCGAAATCGACCACGTCACATTCGGCTATGACAAGAGCCGGACGATCCTCAATGACGTTTCGCTGCTGTTCGGCCGCGGCAAGGTCACCTCCATCCTGGGCGGGTCGGGTTGCGGAAAGACGACGCTGCTGCGGCTGATCGGCGGCGTGCACGCCGCCACCCAAGGCGCGGTGCGTTTCGATGGCGAGGTGGTTGACGCGCGCAACAGCGAGCAGCTGTTCAAGTTGCGCCGGCGCCTGGGCATGCTGTTCCAGTTCGGTGCACTGTTCACCGACCTGACGGTGTTCGAGAACGTGGCCTTCCCTTTGCGTGAACACACCGATCTGGAAGACGCGATGATTCGCGACATCGTGCTGATGAAACTCAATGCGGTCGGCCTGCGCGGTGCGGCGCCGTTGCGCATCTCCGAAATATCGGGTGGCATGTCGCGCCGCGTCGCACTGGCGCGTGCGATCGCGCTCGACCCCGAGGTCATCATGTACGACGAGCCGTTTGCCGGCCTCGACCCGATTTCGATGGCGGTGGCGGCGAACCTGATTCGGACCTTGAATGACACGACCGGAGCGACGTCGCTGATCGTTTCGCACGACGTGCAGGAGTGCTTCAGCATCTGCGACTATGCCTACCTGCTGTCATCACAAGGCCGCGTGGTGGCGCACGGCAAGCCGGCCGACCTGAACGTTTCCGATGACCCGGAGGTGCGCCAGTTCATCCGCGGCGAGCCTGACGGCCCGGTGCGTTTTCATTACCCGGCGCGGCCGTTGGCGGAAGAATTGGGGCTGAAGGCGTGACGGCGTTCGTTTCCGGCCTGGGCCGCGTGACGCTGGAGGTGCTACAGGCACTCGGCCATCACGCCTACTTCTTTGTCGACCTGCTGCGCAACGTTCCGGTCGCGTTGCGCCGTCCCTACCTCGTGGTGGCGCAGGTGCATGCGATCGGCAATCGTTCACTGGTGATCATCCTGTCGTCGGGCCTGGCGGTGGGCTTCGTGCTGGCGCTGCAGATGTACTACGCTCTCGTGAAGTACGGCGCCGCGGAGTCGCTGGGCCTGGTGGTCAACCTCTCGCTGGTGCGCGAACTCGGGCCGGTGGTGACGGCGTTGTTGTTCGCCGGCCGCGCTGGAACGTCGCTCACGGCCGAGATTGGCCTGATGAAGGCGGGTGAACAGATCGCCGCGATGGAAATGATGGCCATCGACCCGAAGAGCCGCGTGCTGGCGCCGCGCTTTCTGGGCGGCATTGTGTCGATGCCCATCCTGGCGGTGCTGTTCTCTGCAGTCGGTATCCTCGGCGCCTACATCGTCGCGGTGTTGTTGATCGGGGTCGACGCGGGCAACTTCTGGTCCATCATGCAAAGTGGCGTCGACGTTCAGCGCGACGTCGGCAACGGCATCGTCAAGAGCATGGTGTTCGGCGTGATCTGCACCTTCGTGGCGCTCTACCAGGGCTATGAAACCCAGGCTACTCCCGAGGGGGTGGCGCATGCCACCACCCGCACCGTCGTGATCGCATCGCTGGCGGTGCTGTCGATGGACTTCATACTCACGGCGTTGATGTTTTCGACGTCTTGACCACTCCGACGAGGAAACGAACCTATGGGCAAGAAGGGCATTGAAACGCTGGTGGGCGGCTTTGTGCTGCTGGGCATCGTGGGGCTGGTATTCCTCGCGCTCAAGGCGGCCAATCTCGGCACGTTCAACGCTGGCAGCACGTATGCGTTGTCAGCACGCTTCGACAACATCGGTGGCCTGAAAAAACAGGCGCCGGTGCGCAGCGCTGGCGTCACGGTCGGTCGGGTGGTTTCGATCCAGCTGGACAAGAAGACCTACCAGGGCGTGGTGCGCATGGAGATCGAGTCGCAGGTCGAGTTTCCGAAGGACTCGTCGGCGCGCATCCTCACGGCCGGTCTGCTCGGCGATCAATACATCGGCGTCGAACCCGGCGCAGACGAGAAGAACCTGGTTGCGGGCGACGTCATCAAGCAAACCCAATCGGCCGTGGTGCTGGAAAGCCTGATCAGCCAGTTCCTGTTCAACAAGGCTGCCGACGCCGGAGCGGGTGACACCGGCGGAGCGAAGAAGTGAACACCCGATGGCGGCGCGCCGGCAAGGCGCTGGTGCTGCTGACCTGCCTGTTCGCACTGGCTGGCTGCGCAACGGTTGACTCTGCACGCGCCGGAGCGGGCAACCCGCGCGACCCGTGGGAGGGCTGGAACCGCAATGTGTTTGCCTTCAATGAGGCGCTCGACGAGAACGTGCTCAAACCCGTTGCCACCGCTTATGACGCGGTTATGCCGCGGGTGGTGCGCCAAGGCGTCGAAAACTTCTTCAACAACTTCGCCGACGCCTGGTCGGCGGTGAACAACCTGCTGCAGGGCAAGTTCGAGCGTGCGTTCACCGATGTCGTGCGCGTCGGCACGAACACGATGCTGGGGCTCGGCGGTGTGCTCGATATCGCGAGTGAAGCGGGTATCGAACACACCTACGAAGACTTTGGGCAAACCTTGGGTCGATGGGGCTTCGGGCCGGGCCCGTATGTGGTGTGGCCGCTGTTCGGACCGTCGAATGTGCGCGAGTCGTTTGCGCTTCCACTCGACCGCGGCATCTCACCAACCTTGGCCATCAACGACGATGCTGCCCAATGGGGGCTCGGTGCATTGCAGGTCATCAACGTTCGCGCGGGCCTGCTGGGGGCAGGGAAGGTGCTGGAGGGCGCGGCGCTCGACAAGTACAGTTTCATACGCGACGCGTACCTGCAGCGCAGGCGCAGCCTGGTCTACGATGGTGACCCGCCCGAGGTGCCTGAACCGCCCGAGCCCGCCGATGTCGAACCGCCGGCACCGAAGGCGCCCAAGTAGGTTCAGCTTCACGATGCTTTACGGGGATTTGTGAACCGAACCGCCCTCCCCGGCGTTTTAGGTCATAGTGGCGCCTCACCGGCCGCACGCACTGCAAGCTGCGCCACTGAACTGGGTGCGGCCATGGCTGGCAAACTGGATGGAGTGACCATGAACCGATTGATGCGTGGTTTGAGCGTTGTGGCCGTTGCGCTGGGCTCTGCGGTGGCGTTCGCGCAAGCCGGCAAGGCGCCCGACGCGCTGATCAAGGAAGTTTCGACCGACGTCATCGAGTCTGTGAAAGCCGACAAGTCGATCCAGACCGGCGACGTTCAGAAAGTGATTCTGCTAGTCGACGCGAAGGTGATGCCGCATGTGAACTTCCAACGCATGACGGCCTCGGCGGTGGGGCGCTATTGGCGCCAGGCCACGCCCGTGCAGCAAAAGGGCCTGCAGGATGAGTTCAAGGTGCTGCTGGTGCGCACCTATTCGGGTGCGTTGGCGCAGGTGAAAGACCAGGAGGTGCAGCTCAAGCCGATGCGCGGCGGGGCTGATGACACCGAGGTGGTCGTTCGAACCGAAGTGCGCGGCAAAGGCGACCCGATCCAGCTCGACTATCGGCTTGAGAAGACCCCCGACGGCTGGAAGATCTATGACGTCAACGTGCTCGGTGTCTGGCTGGTCGAAAACTACCGCAACAGTTTCGCGCAGGAGATCAGTGCCGGCGGCATTGACGGCCTGATTGCCAAGCTCGCCGAGCGCAACAAGACGGCCAAGGCCGGCAAGAGCTGAACCCATGTTGCTGCTGCCTGCAACGCTCACGGCGCATGAGGCGCGCGACACCTTGCGCATGCTGAAGCAGTCGATCCAGGGACAGGCCGACGGCGTGGAGGTTGATGCATCGGGCCTGGTGCAGTTCGACTCTTCTGCGCTGTCGGTGTTGCTCGAGTGTCAGCGCCAGGCGCAGGCCTGGGGCAAGACATTCACGCTGCGAGATGCGCCGCCCAAGCTCGCCGCGCTGGCCAAACTGTACGGCGTTGATGCGCTGCTGATGCGCTCAACCGGCGCGCCGAGCTGAATCGACCGGGCGGCTGCGCCAACGAGCGTGCAGCCTCCAACCCAGCAACGCGGCGATGATGGCGGCGTAAACGATCACCTCGCCGAAGTTGTTCTTCGCCGAGCGCATCCAGAAGAAATGCAGCAGGCCGAGCAGTGCCACTGCGTACACCAGCCGATGCAGCAACTTCCAGCGTGGCGCACCGAGCATGCGGATCGCGCGGTTGAACGACGTGGCCGCCAGGGGCGCCATCAACAGCAACGCCAACGAGCCGACCAGGATGAAAGGTCGCTTAGGGATGTCGCGCACGATGGACGACAGGTCGAAGCCCATGTCGAGCCAGCTGTAGCAGAGCAGGTGCACGCAGCCGTAGAAGAAGGTGAACAGCCCGGCCATGCGGCGAAATCGCACCAGCGCAGGCTGCTTTGTCCAGTGCCGCAGCGGCGTGATCGCGAGCGTCAGGCAAAGCAGCCGTAGCGTCCAGTCACCGGTTGCGCGCATCAGCGTCTCGGCCGGGTTCACGCCCAGGGTGTTGGCGAGGGCACCGTAGAGCAGCCACAGAAAGGGCAGCATGGCTGCCGCGAACAGCACCGGCTTGGCTGCAGGGTGCAACAGGATCGATGGGCTGGGCCGGCCCTGCGGCGCTGACGTGCGCTCGACGGTCACCGCACTCATGAGATCAGAACGACTTGCGCAGGTCCATGCCGGCATAGAGCTGGCCGACCTGAGATTCGTAGCCATTGAACATCAGCGTCGGGCGCTTCTTCTGGAACACGCCGTCCTCACCGATGCGCCGTTCGGTGGCCTGGCTCCAGCGTGGGTGGTCGACGTCTGGATTCACATTGGAATAGAACCCGTACTCGCTTGAATTCGCCTTGCCCCAACTCGTCTGCGGTTGTTTTTCGGTGAAGCGGATCTTCACCAGCGACTTGCCGCTTTTGAACCCGTACTTCCATGGCACCACCAGGCGGACTGGTGCGCCATTCTGGTTCGGCAGGACTTCGCCGTACAAGCCGAAGCACAGCAGCGTCAAGGGGTGCATGGCTTCGTCCAGCCGCAGGCCTTCCACATAGGGCCAATCCAGCACCGACGAACGCACGCCGGGCATCTGGGCGCGGTCCGCGAGGGTCACGAATTCAACGAATTTCGCGTTGCCGGTGGGCTCGACCTTTCTGATCAGCTCGGCCAATGAATAACCCACCCAGGGAATCACCATCGACCAGCCCTCGACACAGCGCATGCGATAGATGCGTTCTTCCATCGCAGAGAGCTTGAGCAGCTCCTCGATGTCGAAGGTCTTGGCCTTTTTCACCTCACCCTCGACGCTGACGGTCCAGGGTCGCAGCCTGAGAGAGCCGGCGTGTTGTGCCGGATCGGACTTGTCGGTGCCGAACTCGTAGTAGTTGTTGTACGTCGTCACGTCCCCATAGGGCGTGGCGCGCTCCATCGTCACGGCGCCGGCAACTGCGCTGCGGGCGGGGCTGAGCGCGGCCAGTTTGCCAGGCCGCACGGTCTGGGCGTGCGCTGAGCGGGCGGCCCAGGTGGCGAGCGCAGCGCCGGCCGCGCCGGCGGCGAAGCCCCGAAGCACGTCGCGCCGGGCTTCGTAAATGGACCGCGGCGTGATGTCGGAGCTTCCGTGGTGGACATGACTACGATCGGGCAGGAGTTTCATGGGCAACGCGGCGAGTGATCAGGACAGAGTTAAGTCGGCCACTGGCCAAGTGCCTTACATGCCCAAGGCGCGTTGAAAGCCAGTTCGGCGCATCAAATCACGTCACCGAAGTCAGAGGGTTCGAACAGGCGCAAGGAACTGCTGAGGCTGCGCTCGCGGAACGACTTGCGTGCGAGTAGTTTGGCCTGGGCCTGCTCGGGCAGCTCGGTCAGGTTGAGGATGTTCTTGACGATCAGCGTGTCGATCACGTCTTCGAGCACGCGCACAAACTCTGCGTCGAGCCGCGAGAATTCAGACGGTCGCATCGTGTTTCCGACGAAGGCTTGCACTTCGGGGTCGGTATCGGCCTGGTAGACGCTGTCGCCGGGGTCTTCGCGGTGCAGGCTGTCAATCGATCCGTCAGGCTTGCGGCGCACGTAGGGCATGCGGCGCACTATATACGTTGGACACCCGGCGCAGGCCGCGCGGGGTGTGCAAGACGGCCAAACCCGACGGGTTTGGCGTGAACCGCTCAGCGAAGGCCGGCGATGTAGTCCGCCACGGCCTTGATTTCCTGGTCATTCAGCTTCGCAGACACCCCGGTCATTTGCGCGTTGTTCTTGCGTGCACCGGCTCGAAATGCGTTCAGCTGAGCCTCGGTATAGTCGGCGTGTTGGCCGGCAAGGCGCGGGTACTGGGCTGGAATGCCCGCCCCGTTGGGGCTGTGGCAACCCGCACAGGCGGGGATGTTGCGATCCGCAATGCCGCCGCGGTAGATTTTCTCGCCAAGTGCCACCAGCTCCTTGTTCTTGGCGAAGCCTGTCTTGGCCTGTTTGGTGGCATAGAAAGCCGCGACGTTGCGCACATCGTCGTCGCTCAGGGTGGCAGCAAAGCCCTTCATGATCGCGTTGTCGCGCTTGCCGCTCTTGAACTCGGTCAACTGCTTGACCAGGTACTCGGCGTGCTGGCCCTGAAGAATCGGGTTGGCCGGGCTGCCGCGCGAGCCGTCCGTCGTGTGACAGGCACCGCAAATGGCGGTCGATGTCGCCTGGCCCTTGGCGAGGTCAGGTTTGGCCGGCGCCTTGGTGTCGGCTGCCGTGGCGCAAAGCCCGAACGTGGCGGCGAGCAGGAAGGTCAGGATTCGTGCAACGGGCTTCATGGCGGATGGCGTGTCTCTCGTGCAAAACCTGGGGATTTTACAATGAGTGCTTTGGGCGACACGATGGCCGAACAAAACAATCCTGATGCGACGCCCGATGCGCCACTGCTCCCTGAGCAGAAAGCCGATGCACGCAAGGCGGATGCCCTTCGGCTCAAGCGCGCAATGGCTTGGGCGCATACCGCGCGCTTTCTCGATACCGCCAGCCAGCTTGACCAGCTGCCGATCAGCGAGTTGCCCGAGTACGCGTTCGTTGGCCGTTCGAACGCCGGCAAGTCTTCCGCCATCAATGCGCTGACGCAGCAGCGAGGGCTTGCGTTCGCCTCCAAGACGCCTGGGCGCACGCAGCACATCAACCTCTTTGCGGTCGGCCCGAAGGCACAGCCCAATGCGCTGTTTGTCGATCTGCCTGGGTATGGTTACGCGGCGGTCGCGCGCGACGCGAAGTTGCGCTGGCAGCAGGTCATGGCCGACTACCTTGAATTGCGGCGCAGCCTGGCCGGCCTGGTCTTGCTGATCGACTCGCGGCTGGGAGTGACCGAACTCGATCAGCGCTTGCTCGACTTCGTGGCGCCGCGCATTCGCAATGGCTCGGTGCGCTTGATGGTGTTGCTGACCAAGATCGACAAGCTCAACCGCAGTGATGCGCAGCGCTCGCTGCAGGAGGCACAGGCGACTCTGAGTGCGATCGCGACCGACGAATCGGACATCGGTGTCACGACGTTTTCGGTGCTGAAGAACGTTGGGGTTGGCGACGTCGCGCAGGTCCTGCATCGCTGGGTCGGGCAGTGAAGCGCCTTGTTGCGGGCACGGCGTCTGGCAAATCAAGGTCTGCCGCGGCAGGTTGCTCAAGGGCGGCCAATGAACAGGATGATGCCGGTGGAGCCTTTGGGCGCGTGGGTCAGGCCGAAGTAAAGCGGCCCGAGCCCGGTGGCCGCTCCGACGAAGACGCTGGTTCCAAGCCGCAGGTCCGACAGACGGACATCGCCGCGCTTGTCCCAGGCGTTGCCCGCTTCCAGCGTGGTTCCCGCGAACCAGCCTCGCGTGAAGACCGGTGCTTCGTCGAGCCGCCGGGTGTAGGTGAGCCGGCCAAAGAGCAGGTAGTTGCCGTCGATCTGCCCGGGTTCGTAGCCTGAGAGCTGGTGAAACCCGCCCAGGGCATAACGCCCCACGCCAGCCAACGCACTCTGGCCGGAATACTGCACGCGGGTCGTTGCACTCAGAGTGTGGGGCGACCAGGTGCCCACGGCCGTCAGTTGAGTCTCGAAGCGGTTGAAGCCTTCGCGCACGGTGCCGCTGCGCTGGCCGACGATCAGCTCGCTCTGGGCCCGGTAACCCTGTTGGGGAAAACTGGCGAAGTCGAGTTGGTCGATCACCGCTTGCAGGCGCACTCCGGTCTCACGGATGGTGAACGCTTCGCGTGGCCCAACGTAGTCGGCGGCCAGAATATCGGGCGTGATGCGCAAGACGCTTTGGGTGACGCCCAATCGCAACTCCCCGAGTCGACCCCAAGGCTGACCCAGGTCCAGACCGAGCCGCACCAGGCCGCGGTTGAAGCGGCCGCGCTGGCGGCCGTTCTCGCTGTTGTACACCGCCACCTCGCGTCGCTCAATCTCGCCATAGCCCGCGGTGAACCAGTCGTTCGACAGGCCCAGCGTCCAGTTCAAAGGGTGGTAGAGCTCGGTGGCCCAACGGGGTACCGCGCCGATTTGCACCTGGTTGCGCCACTCTGTGCCGTTCGCGTCCAACCAATGCCGGTTGTGGCTGATCTTGATGTTGAAGGCGCTCTGCCCGGCGAAGTTGGTGGTCAGGTCCAGACCGATGCGGAAGTAGTGCGGTCCCCAGGGCTTGTCGACGAGCTCGAACACCAGGCCATCGCCCTCGGGCGAACTGACCAGCCGATAGTCGGCGCGCACATAGTCTCCGCTGGCCGCAAGCCGCTGGGCGTCGCGTTCGGCGCGCTGGGCGTCGAAACGGTCGCCGCGCGCGGACTCGAGTTGCGCCTCGAACCGCTTGGGGTTTGTGAAGGTCGTGCCTTCGAAGCGCACGAAACTCAGGGTCGGGTCGACTGCAGCAGCGCGGGCGCGGCCGGCGCGCCATTGGGCGTACCCGCCCGGGTCAAGTGAGTAGGCAGCCAATGACAACCGAGCGGACGCGGTGACGCCGGCCTCGCCAAGGGAGATCAACTCGCCGGACCGACTGAAGTCGCCGGCGCTGCGTTCGCCCAGGGCGGGGGTGATCAGCAGATCGTTCGGGCCCAGCCCTTCGATGCTGCGGCGAACGTTCTGTTCGGTCAGGATGTTGATCATCTGAGCGGTCAGCCCGGGTGCCGAGCCGAGCGTGCTGCGTGCCGCCAATGGGGTGCCGACGTTGACCGCAATGACGACGTCAACGCCCATCGCGCGAACCACGTCAACCGGCAGGTTGTTCACCAGTCCGCCATCGCCCAGGATGCGGCCTTCAAGTTCCGTGGGCGCGAAGACGCCCGGAATACTCATCGATGAACGCAGCGCCTGCGCCAGGTCGGCACGTTGCAGGATGACCGGCTGGCCGGATTCCATGTCGGTGGCCACGGCACGAAACGGAATCGGCAAGGCATCGAAATCTCTCACGTTGCGCACCGGCAGGGTAAAGCGGCGCAGCAAGGTCTCCAGCCCGCGACCGGAAAGCGCACCCAGCGGCGCCTTCAACTCGCCGGCGCGCATGCCGAATTCGAGCACCGGCGATATTTCAAAGTCTTCCTCCTTGCGGCGCTGCGACAACAGCTGGCGTTCGACACGCGGCGCAAACACCTGGTCCCAGTCGATCTTGAGCAGTTCGCGTTCGAGTTCAGCGGCACTCATTCCGCTCGCATAGAGGCCACCAACGATTGCGCCCATCGACGTGCCCGCAATGGCGTGAATCGGGATTCGTTCGCGCTCAAGGACCTTGAGCACGCCCAGATGGGCCAAGCCGCGTGCGCCTCCGCCCGACAGGACCAAGCCAATCCGTGGTGGTTCACTTCGGCCCAGATGGCGCGGCGGATTGGCGCCATTCCCGGGGTTGCCATCCGGGGCGCCTGGCGCCTCCGAGTGCAGCCCGATCAGGGCAGCGGCGAAACCCATCTGAATCCACCGCTTCAACGCGGTGACGGTGCGCAGCGGAACCATGTGGGGCATTGTCAATGCTACAGGCGTGGCACTCGAAACCGCAGGGCCGTCACCGAATGAAAAAGGGCTGCCGAAGCAGCCCCGATTGAACAAGCAGCGGGCCGAACGAGCCGGCCCGGCGCCGCAGGACTTACATGTCCATGCCGCCCATGCCGCCCATCCCACCCATGCCGCCGCCCATGCCACCACCGCCAGCACCTGCCTCGTCTTTAGGCGCTTCGCTGACCATGGCTTCGGTCGTGAGCATCAGTGACGCGACCGACGCTGCATTTTGCAGTGCGGTACGGGTCACTTTGGTCGGGTCCAGGATGCCCATTTCGATCATGTCGCCGTACTGTGCGTTCTGGGCGTTGTAGCCGTAGTTGCCCTTGCCGGCCAGTACCGCGTTGACGACCACGCTCGGCTCGTCGCCGGCGTTCTGCACGATGATGCGGATCGGCTCCTCGATCGCGCGCAGCACGATCTTGATTCCGGCGTCCTGGTCATGGTTGTCGCCCTTGATCGTGCCGGCCGCTTGTTTGGCACGCAGGAATGCCACGCCACCACCGGCAACGATGCCTTCTTCAACAGCCGCACGCGTGGCGTGCAGTGCGTCTTCGACGCGAGCCTTCTTCTCTTTCATTTCCACTTCGGTGGCGGCGCCCACCTTGATCAGCGCCACACCGCCGGCCAGCTTGGCCACGCGCTCTTGCAGCTTTTCGCGGTCGTAGTCGGAGGTGGCTTCTTC
>JANNKS010000704.1:0-2772 GCA_031396425.1 Rhizobacter sp.
GCGTCCAACGCGCCGGTCACGCTCGCCCTGGCACCCAAGGCGCCCCGGGCAGCGCTGGCGCTGCGCAAGGCATGGCTGAGCGGCTGATCCGGTGGTTCGGCCTGCGCCTGCAGGGCCGGCGTGCCCTCGCCTGGCTGGCGCTGGTGGTGGGCGTGCTGCTGTTGCATGGGGCGGTGATGAACCGCGTCGCCGAGCGCGTCGCGGAATTCAACCTGGCGCACACCATGCCGCAGCGCATCGAAGTGGCCTATGTGCGCGAGTTGGCGATGGTCGAACCCCCCGTTGTGGCGCCGGCGGCTGCGGCTCCGAAACCGGCGGCCAAGTCACGCGCGCCCAAACCGGCGCGTGCAGCATCGGCGCCGGCGCCCGCCGCCCCGCCGGAACCGGAACCGGAACCCGAGACCTTGCTCGCCAGCGCCCCGCCAGTGGCACCTGCCAGCGCACCCATGGCCGAGCAACCGGCCCCGTTGCTTGCGGAGGAAACGCCGCCCGCCGCTGCGCAGCCCGAACCTCCCGCGAGCCCCACCGCGCGGGCCGAACCGACGCCTGCTGCGGTGGTTGCTGCCGCTGGCGCGGCCAGCGCACCCTTGGCCTTTGACTGGCCGAACTCGACGCGCATCAGCTACGTGCTCACCGGCAACTACCGCGGTGAGGTTCAGGGCTCGGCGCAGGTGGAATGGATTCGTGTCGGCTCGCGCTATCAGGTTCACCTCGATCTGATCGTCGGCCCGAGCATGGCACCGCTCATCACCCGGCGCATGAGCAGCGACGGAGATATCACCGCGGATGGGCTGTCGCCGCGACGCTATGACGAAGATACCAAGGTCGTGTTCCGCGATCGAAGGCGCCTGACGATGCTGTTCGAGCCTGATGGCGTGCTGATGCCCTCAGGTCAGCGGCGCGAGCGCTGGCCGGGTGTGCAAGACACCGCCTCCCAGTTCGTTCAGCTCACCTATCTCTTCACGACCCAGCCCGACCTGCTGCGCGTGGGGCAGCAGTTCGAAGTGCCGCTCGCATTGCCGCGCAACATCGATCGCTGGATCTATGACGTAGTGAAAGAGGAAATCCTGTACACGCCGTTCGGCGAGGTGCCGTCTTTCCACGTCAAACCACGCCGCACAACGCGCCCTGGCAGTGACCTGAGCGCCGAGATCTGGTTCTCGCCGCAACTGCGCTACCTGCCGGTGCGGATTCGGATCCAGCAAGACGCAGAAACCTACCTTGACCTGATCCTGGACCGACGGCCGCAGATCGCTGCCCAATAGTCGGGGCCCTGCCTGAGCCCCCTGGCCCGCGCAGGCGGGTCACTCCGGCGGGGTGTCCATGAAACGCCGGGCATATTCCTGCGCCGCAGTGGCGCCGCGGGCGTACTCAAGCACCTGCCGTGCGAGTTCGAGGGTGGGTCTGAGCTCGGCCCAGTTCGCGCATTTCTCCAAGCGCACCGCCACCGCTTCGCCCAAGGGGCCGACCTGATCGATCAAAGCGCGCACCGCCTCGCGGCGGCGAAGTTCGAAGACCTTGGACCGCGGCTCAGTGGAGGGTGGCGCGGGCGGCCGCGGTACGGCGCGTTCCTCGACGACACGCACCACTTCGATGAAACCCTCCTGAAGCAGGCTGTGCAAGGTCAGCGCCGGATCACCCGGCATGAGCGGTCCCAGCTCGTTGTCGGTGTGGCGGCCATCAACCAGGATCAATGCGGTGCGCAAGCGTGGTGCGAGCCGCAACGCGCGCGTCTCGATTTCAATCTGGCCCTTGTCGGTCTTGCGATAGATCGTGCCCATGGTGTAGCGCCGCCGCCCGACCTCGTAGTGACTCGCCTGAGCAATCGAGCTTAGCGCAACGAACCGCACGGAACCGCGGTTCCAGGCTTTCAACCGTATAGTTGTCACGAAATCTTACAAGGAGCGACACGATGGCCTTTGAATTCCTGATGACCGATGTGCGCGGCGACGGCGCGTTGAAGACGGGCTGGGTGACCCTGAACCGCCCGAAGCAGCTCAACGCGCTGAACGACGGCTTGATGAGCGAGCTGGGCGAGGCGCTGCAGGCGTTCGACGCCGACCCCGCGATCGGCTGCATCGTCATCACCGGCAGCGAGAAGGCCTTCGCGGCGGGTGCCGACATCGGCGCGATGGCGACCTGGTCGTACATGGACGTCTACAAGTCGAACTACATCACACGCAACTGGGAGACGATTCGCAACGTGCGCAAGCCGGTCATCGCGGCGGTGGCGGGTTTTGCGCTGGGCGGTGGGTGTGAGCTGGCAATGATGTGCGACTTCATCATTGCCGCCGACAGCGCCAAGTTCGGCCAACCCGAGATCAAGCTCGGCATCATCCCCGGCGCGGGCGGAACGCAACGATTGCCGCGTGCGGTGTCGAAAGCGAAGGCGATGGACATGGTGCTCACCGGCCGCATGATGGACGCCGCCGAGGCCGAACGCGCCGGCCTCGTTTCGCGCGTGGTGCCGGCCGCAGAGCTGCACGCCGTGGTACTGGCAGCGGCGCAAACCATCTGTGAATTCAGCGCCCCGAGTGTCATGATGGCCAAGGAAAGCGTCAATCGGGCGTATGAATCGGGCCTGGCCGACGGCGTGCACTTTGAGCGGCGCCTGTTCCATTCGCTTTTCGCCACCGAAGATCAGAAGGAAGGCATGGACGCGTTCGTGGGCAAGCGCAAGGCGGTGTTCAAGCACCGGTGAATGGCAGCCGGCTCGCGGTGGGCCCCGGCTTTCGCCGGGGTGACGCCGCCCACTGGTCACCCCGGCGAAAG
>JANNKS010000031.1:0-6661 GCA_031396425.1 Rhizobacter sp.
CCCGGCGCGAGCGATTTCACGACGTCCCAGCGCACCGCGCCGCGTTGGTGATGGGCACGCAGTGACGAGATGGACGTGAAGCAGATGGTCGCCAGCGAGGTCGCCACCGCCATCTTCACAATGTGTTGCGCCAGCATGCCCTTGGACGACAACACCAGCGTCATGAACGGCACCAGCATCGCGCCGCCGCCGATCCCCAGCAGCCCGGCCAGGAAGCCTGCGATGGTGCCCAGCACGAGCAGCTCGGCGATCAGTTGCCACTCGAGTGGCAAGATCAACGCGGCAGCCTCGGCCGACGGATCATGCCTTGCGCAGCAACTTGTTCACTGCCCTCCACTCGGCGGCCGTGACGGGTGTGATCGACAGCCGGTTGCCCCGCCGCAGCACGATCATCGTCGCCAACGTCGGCGCGTCACGCATCGCCTGCAGGCTGAGCAGTTCCGTCTTGCGCACCAGGCGCACGTCGACATGCAGCCAGCGCGGTTGCTCGCGCGTCGACTTGGGGTCGAAGTAGTCGTTTCCGGCTTCGAACTGGGTTGCATCCGGATAGGCCGTGCTTGCCACTTCGGCCAGGCCCGCCACACCGGGTTGAGGGCAGGACGAGTGATAGAACAGCACGCCGTCGCCGACGCGCATCTGATCACGCATGTAGTTGCGCGACTGGTAGTTGCGAACCCCCACCCACGGCACGGTCTGCCCGGGCGCAGCGGCCAGGTCATCGATCGAGCACTCGCCCGGCTCGCTCTTCATCAACCAGTAGGACATGGGGGCGGGCGTGGGAAGGAAGGTGTCCGCCGCAAACCGTGGGCCGCATTCCTGAACCCAGGGTGTTCAGGTGGGCGAGGTCAGCCGGGCTTCGGGTTCATCTGACGCGAGACGATCACACCAACCAAGCGATGTTCCAAGCCCTTGCTCATACGAGCATCGGTTCAAGGAAATATAAAACCCACGCGAATGCGACGGACAAAAACATTCTACGCTTTGAGGTGCTTGGCGCTAGAGCAATTGACCGTCCTGGCTGAGGGCTTGGTCGACTCTGAGAATTAGTGCATCGATGTCGATCGATGTCTCACTCATTCGGGGGGCGGCCTCAGCAGTTTCGCCGGGACGCCGTGCCAACTGGTACGCGAGGTTGACAGCGGCAAGCACGGCGATGCGTTCACGCGCCTTCACCTTGCCGCGGCCGCGGATCTGCGACATCTCGTGGTCGACGCTCGCCACCGCCAGCATCAGCTCGGCCTCGCCGTCGTCCGGGCAGCCCATCGTGTAGCTCTGCCCCATGATCGTGACGTCTACCTGCTTCACGCGCTGCGCTCCGCACCGTCGGCAGCACCACTGCTGCGCGTCGGCAGGCCGTCTTTCGGAAGGCGCTCAAGCAAGGCATCGATGCGGCCGCGCGCCGCGCTCAGCCGCGAGCGCAAGCTGTCGCGCTCATGGACCACAGTGTCGAGTTGCTCGGCGAGCAGAGCATTGGTACGTTTGAGTTCGTCGTGGCGCAGCAGCAGTCGCTCGACACGTTCGGCAAGATCTTCGAGCTTGGACATGGCGGCGCGGTGTGGTGGACCCCCATTGTAAAGGCGTGCGGGCCCGTCACGCTGGTGCGCGCGCCGTCATCGCGAACGCAAACGCGATGGCGGCAGCCGCAGCGCGCCGGTCGCCAGCGCCGTGCCGAGCACGATCACGACGCAGCCGGCAGCCATTGCGCCGGTCACCGTTTCACCCAGGAACAAGGCGCCCCACAGGACGCCGAAAACCGGAATCAGGAACGTCACGCTGATCGCATTCGCCGCGCCGATGTGCGCGATCAAGCGGAAGAAGAGGATGTAGGCCACGCCGGTGCACAACACGGCGAGCACGGCCACCGCGCCCCAGGCTTGCGCAGACGGCATCGTCGCGGGCCACAGCAAGGTCGCCGGCACGCACAGGAACAGCGCCGCAAAACCCTGGCTGCCAGCCGCGACGGCGAGGGGTGGCACGCCGTTCAGGTGCTGCTTCGTGAAATTGGCACTGAAGCCGTACAACACCGTGGCCGCCAGGCACGCCACGATGGCCCAGCCCGAGCCGCCCGGTTTGAACGCCGCTTCCTGGTTGACGTTGCGCCAGGCGAGCCATAACACGCCGCCCAGCCCGATCGCCAGCCCCAGCAGGCGCGAGCGACTCAGGCGATCATTCAGCCACAGCCACGCGATCGCCGCGCCGAACAGCGGGGCGGCCGCATTGAAGATGGACGCCAGCCCGGCGGTGATCGACTGCGCCGCGAATGCGAAAAAGACGAATGGCAGCGCGGAATTGCTCAGGCCGACGACGGCGATCGGGCGCCAGCGGTCACGCAATGCACCCCATGCGCCGCGCCACACCAACAGCGGCAACAGCAGTACGGCGGCTCCGGCAACGCGCACTTCGGCGAGTGCCACGGCACCGAATTCGCCAGCCCCCAGGCGCATGAACAGAAACGAACCTCCCCACAGAGCCGCCAGCGTGAGCAGTTCGCCCTGGTCGCGCGCTCTCAAGCGAAGGCCTCGACGGCCTGGATTCGCGTCACTTGCGGCGCCCTGCGCTGTTCCAGCTCCAGCAGCGCCACCTTTCGATCCAGGCCACCGGCGTATCCGGTGAGTGCACCCGCTGCGCCCAGCACGCGGTGGCACGGCACGATCACCGACAGCGGGTTGCGCCCGACCGCTGCGCCCACCGCGCGCGATGCCGTGGGTGCGCCGATGCGTGAGGCCACGTCACCATATCGCAGCGTTGCGCCCGCCGTGAGTTCCTGCAAGGCCCGCCAGACCCGGCATTGGAACGCGGTTCCATGCAGGTCGAGTGGCAGCTTGAAGGCGCGCGATTCACCGGCGAAATAGCACGTCAATTGCTGCATCGCGTCGCGCAGCAAGGCGTCATTCGCGCGATGCGGTGCCGCCAATTCACCGGGGTGGTGCTGCTGGCCGTCGAACCACGCGCCGGCCAGGCCGGTGGCGGTGCGGGCGAGCAACATCGCGCCCAACGGGGTGGCGAGGCGGGCCTGCGCGGTGCAGGCGGCGTGAATGAATTGAAGCGTCTGGCTCATGCGATCTTCTCCAAGCTGTTCCACAGTCTGAGCACGGCGTAGGCCCGCCACGGCCGCCACGCTTGTGCATGGGTATCTGCGTCGCGCTGCGAAGCGGTGCCGTACCAATGTTGCATGGCTTTGAGAACCGCCACATCCTGCGGCGGGAAGGCGTCCGGCCAACTCAGCGCACGCATGGCGATGTAGTGCGCCGTCCACGGGCCGATGCCGGGCAGTTCACACAACGCGGCAATGAGCCGTTCGGGCGATGCCGGGCCGGCAAAGTGTTCGGCCAGCAGCGGCCACGCCTGGCCCAGCGCGATCAGCGCCGCAGCGCGGGTGCGGATGATGCCGAGTTCGGCGATCTGTTCGACCCGCGCCTGCGCGAGCAGCGGTGGCGCCGGGAAACTGCGGTCGACGTCCGGCCAGGGCGTCGACTCGGCCTGCCCGAACCGCGCCACGAGCCGACGCGCCAGCGTGCGTGCGGCCGCCACCGTGACCTGCTGGCCAAGCACGGCGCGTACCGCCAGTTCGAACGCGTCCAGGCTGCCCGGCAGGCGCAGGCCCGGGGCGCCCGGCATGGCGCCGAGCGCGGCGTCGATCGTCTGCGGTGAGGCGTCCAGGTCAAGCCATCGCCGCGCCGCGGCCGCCACCCGGGCGCTTGCCAGCGCCCACTGCGGCGCGAAACGCAAACGCACTCTCGCCGTGGCGGCGTCGAAACTGGCTTCGATCCAGCCCGCGGCATCGGCCAGCACGCCGGCTCGAACCGTGCGGCGCACGCATTGTTCGCCGACGGTTTCGATGCCCGGAATGGCGCGCTGCGCAAAGAATTTCAGGAGCGTGGCCTGGTCGTAAGGCGCGCGGTAGCCCAGCACCATCGTGACGGCGCCATCGGCGCACTGCGGCGTGCCTGCCGTGTGGCCGCGCAGCCGGCTCGGGCTCATGCGGTAGCTGTCCGCGAACGCCGCGTTGAAGCGGCGCACACTTTTGAAGCCGCTCGCCAGCGCCACCTGTGTGATGGGCAATTGCGTGTCGGTGAGGAGTTGTTTGGCGAGCAGAAGGCGGCGCGTCTGCATGTATTGCACCGGCGTGACGCCGTGTTCGGCGAGAAAGATGCGGCGCAGGTGGCGCTCGCTCACGCCGAGCAATTCGGCGAGCTGCCTGACGTCGGGCGAATCACCCGCGGCCGCACGCGCGTCGAGCTGTTCGGCGGCCTGCCGTGCGAGCGTGCGCGATGCGTCCATCACGCTCCAGCGCAACGCCTGACCGGGCGCGATTTCGGGCCTGCATTTCAGGCAGGGCCGGAACGCCGCCGCTTCGGCCTGCGCCGGCGTCTCGAAGAAGCGGCAGTTCTCGCGCCTCGGTGTGCGCACGCGGCAGATCGGCCGGCAGTAGACGCGCGTCGACGTGACGCCGACAAACCATCGCCCGTCGAAGCGCGCGTCGCGTGCGGTGAGGGCCAGGTAGGCGGTGTCGGCGTCGATCAGCATGGCGCCGATTATGGGCGTCGGCCCGGTTGGGGCTCGCCGTTTTCGGACATGTCGCGCCGCGCCCTTGGGCGCACCGCTCAAGCGCCGAATTTGCCGTGCCTGCCGGTCCCGCCGACGAAACTGGCAGCCCCTGCGACAGCCTCGCCACTGGCGAGTGTCGCCTTGCCGAGCGCGAACTCCTGGGCGAGCGCCGATGTCATCGAGTGGCCGAACTGGCGCTGCACACTCGCCCGATCGTTGCGCAGGCACTGCTGCGGGTGGCGCGCCAGGCTGGCTGCGAGTTCGAGAGCGGCATTCAGCGCTCCACCGGCCGGAACGACGCGGTTCACGAGGCCGAAGCTCAGCGCTTCCGCAGCGTCGACGGGCCTGCCCGTGAGGATCATGTCGAGCGCCCGGCTCTCGCCGATCAGGCGCGGCAGGCGCACCGTACCGCCGTCGATCAGCGGCACGCCGAAGCGCCGGCAGTAGACGCCGAACACGGCCGTTGCGCCCGCAATGCGCAAGTCGCACCACAGCGCCAACTCCAACCCGCCCGCGACGGCGTGCCCCTCGATGGCCGCGACCACGGGTTTGCGCAATTCCAGCCGGGTCGGGCCCATCGGTCCGTCGGCAGCGATGTCGTCGTTCAGTGCGAGGCCCTGTTCACCGCCGAGTGCGCCGCTTGCGACGGTGCGCAGATCGGCGCCGGCACAGAACTGCCCGTCGGCGCCGGTAAATACCGCGACGCACGCGTCCGCATCGGCGTCGAACGCCCGGAATGCCGCGCTCAGGGCGCGCGCCGTCGGGCCGTCGACCGCATTGCGCACGGCGGGGCGGTTCAGCGTGATCACCCAGACCGGGCCGTAACGGTGCACGAGGACGGTTTGCATGACGCGCTCCATTGGTTGAAGCCGAATCATCGCCGAGCTTGCGCTGTTTCGCGCGAACTCCTGCGCTGGATCAAATGAGGGCAATCGCGGCGTTCTCAACGGGACTTGAAAACGGCGCGACCGTGCCCGATCTTGGTGGCACGGAAGTCGAGACCGTCTTCCAGGTCGATGCGGTTCGCGCCCGGCGTGAGCGCTTCGGTGTTGTTTGTGAATTGGAGGATCAACGATGTACGAATCACTGCTCACCTATCCCAGCGGCCTGTTCGGCGACTTCGAACGCCTGCGCCGCGACATGGACAGCTCGTTCGGCGGCCTGGGTCTGCCGACCAGCATTCGCGCCGTCGCGCGTGGTGCCTACCCGGCCATCAACATCGGCGGGACGCCGAAGGCGATCGAGGTATTCGCGTTTGCGCCGGGACTGGACCGCGACAAACTCGAAGTCAGCGTGGACAAGGGGCTGCTCACGATTGCCGGCGAGCGTGCCGCGCAATGTGTTGACGAAGGCGGAAAACGCGAGGCGCAGGAGCACCGCTACGCGAACGAGCGTTTCAGCGGCCGCTTCAAGCGCGTCGTCAGCCTGCCCGAAGACGCTGACCCGACACAGGTGGAAGCGCGTTACGCCGACGGCGTGTTGCGCATCACCGTGCAGCGGCGCGCCGACACGCTGCCGCAACGCATCCAGATCCAGTGACGCTTACCAAATCAGAAGGAATGGTCATGAATGAACTGCAAAACACTCCGCGCCGCGACGCCGAACTGGCGACGGTGCAACCTCTGGTCGACGTGATCGAAGACGCCTCCGGCCTGACGCTGTTGGTCGACATGCCGGGCGTCGCAAAAGACGCGATCGAGCTCAAACTGGAAGGCAATACCTTGTCGATCAGCGGCGACATGGCGGTAAGCCCCGTCGACGGCATGCAGGCCATCTACGCCGAATTGCCAATGGGGCGCTACCGGCGCGCGTTCACGCTGAGCCGCGAACTCGCCGCGCCCCGCGTCGCGGCGACCGGCAAAGACGGCGTGCTGCGTCTGCGCATTCCGAAAACGCAGCAGGCGCAGCCCCGACGCATCGAGGTGCGCAACGCCTGACGCTTTGCCGGTGAGCCGCGGCGGTTCGGCACAGCCACTGCGTGGGCATCAGTTCAATCGATCTTGATGCCCACGCGCTCGATGATCGCGCCCCACTTGCGGGCTTCCGCTTCGATGAAGGCCTTGAAGTCGGCGCTTGAGCCGCTGCCGGGAATCAGACCCTGCTTGATGAACGA
>JANNKS010000033.1:0-25344 GCA_031396425.1 Rhizobacter sp.
CTCCGCGCTATGGATGCGGCGGCGTCGCCGCCCGGTGTTGACTTGCTTGGAGATAGTGTGCACGTGTCCACCAAAAACTCAGTGGACACGAGCATCCCAAAATCATCTGTCGCGTTCAAGGTGCCGCGGCGAGACGCTTACCGCCAAACGACTCGTCCTCGCTTTGCTTGCCGCCGCGTGCACGAGCTTGTTCGCCGTCGACGCTCGGGAGCGCGGCTTTCTTCGCAAGGGCATGCCAGAGGGCGAGGTCGTGTTCAGGATCGGAAAGCCTGATCATGAGGCGTTCATCCACAACGTCAAAGGTCATCCCGAAGAAAAGACCTGGACGTACTTTCCGGACGCGCGCGATCCTCAGACACTGACCATTCTTACGCTGCGCGCTGGCGTCGTCATGGGCATCGAGCGCAAAAACGCGCGCTAGATCCTTGGGCCGGTCAGGACCGCGCAGGCGTTCCAGCAGCCTCGGCAGTTCGGGCGGGCGCCGCCGCCCCCGGCGGCTCGGGCGCCGAATCGGCCGCTTTCATCGCACGCTGAAAACCACCCGCTCGTATCGCCCGTGGGCATCGAGCGCTGTCAGCGTATGGTCACCCGCCTGGTCGAGCCTCAAGCGCAACCCCGGACTGCGAGGCTCGGTACTGCCGACCATGCGGCCGTCGAGCAACCAGGTCACCGCGTCGCGTGCGCCGATCGCCTGCACGCGCACGACAGCGCTGGGCTGCTCGGGCGCGGCGCGGATGATGCCGCCGGGTTCGATGCCGGTGATGCGCAGAGTGCGGCTCGGGCCCTGACTGGTACACGGCGGCGCCCACGGCAGCCGTTCGGTGCTGCTCCGCCATTCGCCGGGCAGCCACGGCTCCAGCAGCGTCGGCCAACGGGCATAGGCCTGCGCGGTCACCGGGGCGCCGGCGCTTGCCGCGCAGCCCGGGCGCAGGCGGTGTGAGGTGCGGCCGTCGACCTGGGCCGTGGCGAGCAGGCTGCCGCTGTGGGCGCGGTCCGGCAACGTCGGGGGCGCGGTGCCGTCGAGCGTCCACGCGGCGCGACGCACGCGGCAGTGCTCAGGCGCGGTCGACGCGGCGGCCAGGCCGAGCGGCCAGCAGATGTCGAGCGCGCGCACGCCCGGCGCTACGCTGCGCGGCCGCGTCGTTGTGTTGCCGAGCGCGGCGAGCAGGTCTTTCACCAGCGGCGCCGACGTGTTAGCGCCGAAGTGGCCGGGGTTGGGCGTGCCGTCGGGCCGGCCCACCCATACGCCCACCGTGTAGCGGTCGGTCACGCCCACCGCCCAGGCGTCGCGAAAGCCGAAACTCGTTCCAGTCTTCCAGGCGACGCGGTTCGCACCTTCGCGGAACGGCGCGTCGGGGCGACCGCCGTTCTCGAGGATTTCGCGCACGATGAACGCCGCGCCCGGGCTCATCAGGCGTGTCTCGATGCGCGGTGCGTCGGGCGTCAAGCGCACCACGCCGGCAACGCCGTCGCGGGCGAGCGCGGCGTAGGCGCCCACCAGTTCCTCCAGCGTCGTGCCGCCGCCGCCGAGGATCAGGCTCAGGTTCGGCGCGCTGCCTTCGGGAATGCGCAGCTTCACGCCGGCGTTGCGCAACTGGGCCGCAAACCGGGCCGGGCCGATGCGCTCGAGCAGGTCGACCGCGGGAACGTTGAGCGAACGCTGCAGCGCATCGCTCACGCTCACCGGCCCGCTGAACGCCGACTCGAAGTTGCCCGGCGCGTAGCCGCCGAAGTTCTGCGGCGCGTCGATCAGCAGGCTCTCGGAATGCACCAGGCCGTCGTCGAGCGCCATTGCGTAGAGGAAGGGCTTCAAGGTCGAACCCGGCGAGCGCACCGCGCGCACCATGTCGACGTGGGCGGCGCGCGCGTTGTCGCTGAAGTCGGCCGAGCCGGCGTAGCCGCGCACGGAAAGGTCGTGATTCTCGACCACGAGTGCGGCGATCGACACGTGTTCGGGCAGGCTCGCGAGCCGGTCGAGCAACACCTGTTCGAGCCGGGTCTGAACGCCGGCGTCGAGCGTGCTGCGGATCGTGGAGGGAGCAGCGGAAGGCGGCGTGGATGCTGGAGGAACGGGTGGGGCAGATGCTTGGTCGGATGCCTGCACCGGCGCTGACGCCACTGCCCAGGCCGGCAGCAATACTGCACCATCGCCGGCGCGGGTTCGCGCGCCGGCCCGGGCCTCGCGGCGCAGCCGTTCGGCTGCGAGTGGCGCGAGCCAGCGCGCGCGCAGCGGCGGCGCGAACACGCGTTCCAGCCTTGCGTCTGCGACCGTCGCGCCGTCCCACACACCCAACGTCAGCATGCGCGCCAGCACCTTGTCGCGCGCGGCCTGCGCGGCTGCCGGTGCGCGGTCGGGACGCAGGCGCGATGGCGTTTGCGGCAGGGCCACGAGCAGCGCCGCTTCGGCTGGGCTCAATTCGCGCGCCGCCTTGCCGAGGTAGGCGCGGCTCGCCATCTCCACACCTTGCACCCGGCCACCCATCGGAGCGTGGTTCAGGTAGAGCGTGAGGATCTCGCGCTTGGACAGGTGCGCTTCGAGTTGCAGCGCCCGCGCGATCTGGCGCAGCTTGGTCACGACGCTGCGCGGCGCGGTGGATGCGTCGCTGTGCGGCGCCTCGAGGATGCGCGCAACCTGCATCGTCAGCGTCGAGCCGCCCGAGACGATGCGGCCGTGGCGCGCCCATTGCCACGCGGCGCGCGCCAGCGCCACCGGGTTCACGCCAGGGTGCCACGCGAACCAGCGGTCTTCGTAGTGCAGCAGCGCCTGAAGGTAGTGCGGCGACACGTCGTCTGGCGTGACGGGGTGGCGCAGGCTCCCGTCTGAACCCGCCCAGCTGCGCAGCGGTGTGCCGTCGGCGGCGAGCACGACAAGGGTGCCGGGCGCGCTGCCGCGGGCTGCAGGCGGCAGCGGAAAGATGCGGTCGAGTGCGAACAGCAGGGCGGCCACCAGCAACCCTGTTGCCATCGCGCGCGTGCATCGGTGTTGCGCGTGGATACCGGCGTTCGCCGGTATGACGACTGAGGGGCGGCCGAACATCATCGCCGATGAAGCGTTCACTTCCCGCGCGGATCGACCACCTCGATGTCGGCTTCCGCCTTGCCGACACCGCGCACATCGGGGCGGTACATGTCTTCGGCGAACGGGGCCGGCACGACGAACCTGCCCGGGGTGACGACGCGCACGACATAGAACGCGTCGAGCACGCGCCCGTCGAGGTCGGCGGCGACAACAAAACGGTCGTCGCGGTACTCGCGGTGCTTGATGCGCGCATCGTTCATCGCCCCGGCGATGTTGACGTTCTCGACCGTGAACTCGCCCAAGCGCGCGCCCTGGGCGAGGTTGACGTTCTCCACTTCCAGGCCGGCCGGAATGCGGTCGACGATCAGGCCGTCCTTGACGCGCTGCTTCGCGTTCACGCGCAGGCGCACGATCAGCATGTCGCCGGTCTTCAGGCGCCGCTCCGTCACGGGGCGGCCGTCGGTCGTCCACCAGCTGCGTTCGATGGCTATGCGGTCGTCGCGCGGCGGCAGCGGCTTGACCGGGTAACCCTGGACCGACACCTCGACGAACAGCGGCTGGTTCGGCGTCTTGCTCGTGACCGTGATGCCGCGTTTCAGCGCCGCAGCATCGAAGTTGCGCTGTTCGGTGGTCTTGGCACTCAGCGTTTCGTTCTCCGGGCTCTTCTCTGTGCCCACCTGCAGCAGCGCGCTCCAGGCCTGGTCGGCGTCGCCGCCGGCGCCACGCGCGGCGAGGAACAGCGCCAGCCGCTCCTGAGTCGAGAAGTAGCGCCGGCGCTCGAAATCGGCCGCCAGGTCGAGCAGCAGGTTCTCGCGCCGCGGGTCGGCGATCGCGTGGCGCACCAGCAGGGCATAGGCCAGCGCCTGGTCGCGGATGCGCGAACCGTAGTCGCCCAGCCATTCGCCCCAGCCGGTGCGGTCGTCGGCGGGCTGGATGCCGTAGGGCACGGCAAACGCATCGTCGAACGCCTGCATGGCACGCGTTTCGTCGCCCATCAGTTTGAGCGCGAGACCGAGGTGAACCAGCGCCAGCGGCGAGCGCGCGTTGCCGCGGTATTGGTCGTGCAGCGTGCGCAGCGTGGCGAGCGGCGCCTTCTGCTCGCGCGCCAGGATGTAGCCGATGTGCGCTGCTTCAGCAAGCCGCTGGTGCGCCATCCGCAGTGCTTCGATTTCACGATAGTCGGTGATGCGGCCCGACGCGTCGCGCCGCAATTCCTTCGGCGGCTTGGTCTGGAAGCCGGGCGAGCGCTGGAATTGCTCCAGCAGCGAGGCCATCGCCTTTTGCTGCATGGCCTCGGGCACCGCGAAGCCGGCGTCGCGCGCGTCTTGCAAGAAGCCGGCGACGTAGGCGCTCAGCCAGGCTTCGTAGGGGCTGCTCGAACTCCACAGGCCGAAGCCGCCATGCGGTTGCTGCATGCCCGAGAGCCGGCCGAACGCCACGTCCAGCCGTTTGGCGCGTTCCTCGCGCGACAGCGGCGTCATCCTGAACGCGGTGGCCGCCGCTTCGTCGATGAACACCAGCGGATAGGCGCTGCTCGTCGTCTGTTCCAGGCAGCCGTAGGGATACATCAACAAGCCCTGCACCGCATCGCGCACGTCGATCGGCGGTTTGTTCGAGATTGACACGTTCACGCTCGTTGAGCCGGCCCACAGCGCGTCGGCGAGCGTGGTGTCGAGCTTCACGCTGCCGTCGGGCTCGACGCGCAGCCGCCGCACTTCGCGCACCAGCGGCGTCGCGGGCTGCACCTGCAACGCCGCTTCGCGCACTATTCTGAACGTGCCCGCGGTGACGGTGAGCTTGATCGGCGCCAGGCCGAACGCATCGGTCGCGCGCGCCGTGTAGCGCAGGATGCTGCGCTGCTTGTCGGCAAGTTTCACCGGGCCCGGGCTGCCAGTGATTTCGAGCGGCTTGCCGGCTTCGATCTTGACGCGCACCTCCTGCGCGCTGCCCGACAGGTTGGTGACGTCCAGGGCAATCGTCGCCGTATCGCCGGGCGCGATGAAGCGCGGCATCGCGAGTTCGGCGACGATCGGCGCGGCCACCACCATCTCGGCATCCGCGTTTGCATAGGCGTCCGGCGTGCTTGCCACCGCCATCAGGCGCAGCGTGCCATTGAAGTCGGGCAGGGTGAGCGGAATGATCGCCTCGCCGTTCGCATCGAGCACGACCGGGCCGCTGAACAAGTCGACCAGTCGCACCTTGTTCGGCAGGCTGCGCGTTTCGCGTTTCGCGGCGTCGCCGCCGAACCGTTGCCTGGCAACGTTGCCATCCATCTTCTCGATCAGCTTGCCGTACAGGTCGAGCAGGTCGGCGCCGTAGCGGTGCTTGCCGAAGAAGAAGCTCTGCGGGTCGGGCGAGGCGTACCGCGTGATGTTGAGAATGCCCACGTCGACGGCCGACAGCGTGACGATCGCCTGGCGGCCCACCGCTTTGCCCGCCCCGTCGCTGAGTTTCACCTTCACGCCCACGCGCTGGTCGGGCGAGGTCTTGGCCGGCGCCTCGAGCGCCAGCTTCAACTTGCGCACCTCGCGCGACAACGGCAGATGCACCAGGCCGAGAGCGCGCGACGGCGTGACGCGGTCGCCCGCGCTGCCGGGGCGGAACGCGACGACGCCGATGTACAGGTCGTGGCGCGCCCAGGCCGCGTCGACCGGAATGACGACGCGCGTTCCCGACGTGCGCACCGCCACGCGCTTCTGGTAGAGCACGCGGTCGCCTTCCACCGTGATCAGCGCTTCGCCGTCGTGCGGTGGGGTGATGACCAGCGTGGCGCTGTCGCCGCCCTTGAACGGCGCGCCTTCGAGCTTGAGCTGCACCCGGTCCGGGCGATTGCCGATGTCGTCGGCGTCCTGCGCGCCCCAGCCGGCGTAGAAGCGGTAGCGCGCAGTCTGGCGCGTCTCCGGGTCGGTGAGTTCGAGGCGATAGCGGCCGTAGCCCACCTGCAGCGCGATCTTGCCGCGCGCGGGCAGCGCGATGCTGCGCGCCTCGGCGATTTCTTCCTCGACGTTGAAGCCGCTGTTCCATCCGCGGTTGTCGTCGTAGCGCCAGTACCAGCGGCGTTCTTCGCGCACCAGACGGATCTGCACTTCCTTGGCGGCGACGAACTTGCCGCTCGCATCCACCCGCGTCAGCTCGAACTCGGCCAGGCCACCTTCCTGCACCACGTCGCGATCGAACAGCGGCCGCACACCGATCAGCTCGGGCGCGGGCCACCAGACCCGCTCGATAGCGCGTGCGACCGGGCGGCCGCCCGATTCGAGCAGGCTGAAGCTCGCGCGCACCTTCATCGGCGAGCCGCGCTGCGCGGTGTCCACAGGCACCTCGACGCCGGCGCGGCCCGCTTCGTCGAGCTCCACTTCGGGCAGGTCCTGGCGTTTCTTCGCGCTGTCGTCGTTCACGTCGCCGAAGATGAAACCCGGCCAGGTCTGCGGCAGTGCCATTCGTTCGCGCTCGGTGTTGACGCTTCCCAGCAGCCGATTGCCCGCGGTCGGCGCACCGTAGAGGTAGTTGCCTTCGACCGCCACGGTGAGTCTGCCATCGCCTTGCAACACCGCCTCGGGTGCCCTCAGCTCGAGCTTCATGCGTTCGGGCAGGAACTCTTCAACCTGGAAGCTCCACTGCGCGTCGGCGCGTTTCGCCGCCGGGTCGGTGCGCGCTTCGAGTAGCCAGCGGCCGGTGGGCGCGTTGCCGGGCAGAGTGGTCGCGTGCTGGTAGTAGCCCGTGCCGGCCCCGTGCGGCTGGATCAGAAACGTCGCCTCCTTCTCACCGTCGGGCTTCTTGAGCACCAGCGTGAGCGGCACGGCGCCGTTTGCCGGTGCCTGCAGCGGCTTGCCGTCGGCGTCGCGGGCGAGCACCGAGACGTTGAAGGTTTCGCCGGGGCGGTACAGGTCGCGCCCGGCGTAGACGAAGAGCTTCTGATTGCGCGACGGATGGCCGGCGACGTCGAACTCCGACAGGTCGAGCGCCGGGTCACCGAGCGCGATCACGCTCATCTCGGCGCCCTTGCGCGCCAGGATCACGCGCGCCTTGTCCGTTGTGCCGGCGAAGACCGCATGGCCGTTCTGGTCGGTGCGCGCCTGGGCGAGCGACTTGCCGGCGTCGTCGAGCAGGTTCACGTCGATGTGGGCAAGGGCCTCACCGGTCTTCAGCGACGTCGCGAACACGTCGGTCTGCACCGCGTGTCGGCGTGCGTGCAGCCCGATGTCGGTGACGTAGAAGTAGGTGACCTGGTAGTCCCAGCCGAAGCGCCCGGGCGGGTTCATCACCGCGATGTATACGCCGGGCTCCTGCAGTTCCTTCACGCGCTCGACCGGCAGGAAGCTCACGTTGCGGCGGTTGATGCGCGCGTCGGTGGCGAAGCGGCCGAGGTAGACGCTCTTCGACGAGGCGCGCAATTCATCCAGCTGCCAGCCGCTCACCGTGCCCTTGAGGCGCCGCTCGCCGCCCGAGGGGTCGTAGCCGCCGTCGTATTCACCGTTCTCTTCACCAGGGGCCACGCGCCGCTCGCGCCGCCCGCCGACGCGTTCCAGGAACCCGGCCAGCGCATTCGCCTCGACGCGCAGGAACTGCACGTCGACTTCGGGCGTGTTGACGGTCACCACCGGCAGACCGCCGTTCTGCCCCGCAGGCAGCACGGTGCCGCGGCTGGCGAAGTAGAACGACACCGGCATCGCCTCGCTCTTGGCGCTGCAGCTTTGTGGCGTGGCGAGGGTGGCACCGCCGGTCGCGGCCGCGAGTTCGGCGGCGAGTTCGATGTGCACGGTGCGCTCAGGCGTCACGTACGGCAGGTACAGCACTCGCGGGTTGTCGCCCAGCACCCAGCGCGCGTCGAGTGGTTTGGCGGTTTCCTTGGCTTCGCCTTCCGAGGCCTTGGCCAGTCTGGCCCAGTCTTGCGAGCGCGCCAGTGGCTGCGTGAACATCACGGCGATCGCCGGTGCACCGTCGAACAGGCGCGCCCTGCAATCGGCCAGCGCAAACGGCTGCGCGCTGCCCACCTCGACGCGGCTCGGCGCAGCGTCGCGCTGGTGGTAGCGCCAGCCGGCGTAGGACAGCGCGGCAATCAACACGGCGGCAACCGCCCCGAACAAGAACTTGAAGCGCAGGGTCATGGTGTGGGTTCCACGGAGAGATGGCGGGAGCTTCGCATCGGTCTGCCAAGTGGCGATGAAGTCTGCGTGGCGATTGTGAAGTCGACGCGAAGCGTCCAAGGCCTGAACGCCGGTTTGACGTCAACTCGTTCACGGCCCGGCGAATCATCGAAACTCCGAGCAAAATGTCGGCATCACCCCTTCGCGACCCAACCGAGCGCCCCCATGAACGCGGAACAATTGAGACAGCTGCAGGCCCCGATCAAGGCCCGCTACAAGGAAACACCGGAAGCCGCGAAGCACACCTTCCAGGCCCGCGGCACCTTGTTGCCGGACCGGCCGGCCTGCCGCATCGAGACCCGTTTCGCCCGGTTCGACGCCGGCTTGCACCCGGCGGCCGGCGGTGACGGCAGCGAAGCGTGTTCGGGTGACCTGTTGCTCGAGTCGCTGGTCGCCTGCGCCGGCGTGACGTTCAACGTCGTCGCCACGGCGATGGGCATTCCCTTCAATTCCGCGACTGTCATCGTCGAGGGCGAAGGCGATTTCCGGGGCACGCTGGGCGTTGCCAAAGACGCTGCGGTGGGCATCACCGACATCCGTCTGCGCTTCGAGATCGACTCGCCGGCCAGTGACGAACAGCTTGCAACGCTTCTGAAACTGACCGAACGCTACTGCGTGATCTTCCAGACGCTGCGCCAGCCACCGCGTTTGACCGCTGCATTGAACCGAGTCCCGGCCTGATCTGGAGCTGGCCGCCGTACTCAACCCGCCCACGCCCAGTGGTTTCACTCAACGCATGCAACTCCGCTGACCCATGACGACCATCAAGCAACCCCAAGACCCGGAAATCAACCCGCGCGTGAAGGCCGTGTTCGACGACATCCGCAGCACGCGCAAGACGGACTACATCAACAACCTCTGGCGCAGCCTCGCCTTCGACCCCGCGTTGCTGGAAAGCACCTGGTCCGAGGTCAAGCGCCTGATGGCCACCCCCACTCAGCTGGACCCGCTCACGAAGGAACTGATCTACATCGCCGTCTCGGTGGCGAATGGTTGTGGCTATTGCATTCACTCGCACACCGCCGCTGCACGTGCCAGAGGCATGAGCGACGCGCAACATGCGGAGCTGCTGGCGATCATCGGATTGGCGGCGAAGACGAACCACTTGGCGACGGGTTTGCAAGTCGCGGTCGATCCGATCTTCGACGTGGGTGCCCAGGCCTGAGCGGTCGCTTCAAGGGCAGGGCCTGGCCCGGCTGGGTGCCCGCTGCCTTGCGTTCAGTCAAACCGAACTTCCCCTTCAAATGCGCTGCACGGTGTCCAAGGCTTCGGCACGCATGATTCAGGCGTCGCGCTGAAATGCCTCGGCGGTCCGCCTGAAAGAGCGGGCACTCGCGTCAGTCAACCCTAAAACTCAAGGATGCCCCCATGAATTCCGCCCCCATTCCCGCCGTCGTCGTGATCGCTCGCGTGCTGCTCGGCCTGATGTTCCTGCTCGCCGGCCTGAGCAAATTCGGCAACCTGCAGGGCACCGCCGGCTACATCGCCAGCGGCGGCCTGCCGATGGGCTACCCGCTTGCCGTGCTCACCGCTGCGATCGAAGTGTTGGGCAGCATCGCGTTGATGATTGGTTTCCAGGCGCGCTACGCGGCCCTGTTGCTGGCACTGTTCACGCTCGTCGCGAGCGTGCTGTTCCACAATTTCTGGGCCGTTGCGGCCGACAAGCAGTACATGCAGCAGTTGATGTTCCTGAAGAATCTTGCCGTCGCCGGCGGGCTGTTGTTCGTGTTCTCGTTCGGCGCCGGCCCGGCCAGCGTCGACGCCCGCCGCGCGTCGTCTTGAGCCCCGCGCGCCTTCAACGCAGCAGCGCCGCGAGCGCATCGACGAGCCGGTCCAGATCGGCTTCGTCGTTGTAGACATGCGGCGACACGCGCACCGCGGTGCCGCGCACCGAGACGTGGATCTGTTGTTGTGCCAGGTGCTGACGGCAACTTTCTGGCGCCAGGCCCGCCGGCAGCTTGATGCCGAACAGGTTGGCGCTGCGCTGCGCTTCGTCGGCCACCTCGAAGCCGAGCGCGCGCAGGCGTTCGACCGGGCGGCGTTCGATTCCCAACAAGTAGTCGCGAATCCGTGCCGGCTGCCACTCCAGCAACAGCCGGCACGACGCTTCGAGCATTCCGATCAACATCGGGTTGGCGCGCAGGCTGGTGTCAAAGCGGCGCATGCCGCCCGCATAGTCGTCCTGGTAGTCGACCAGGCCGGCAAAGTTGTCGCTGCCGGCGCGCATCAACCAGCTTTCGTCGAGCGGGCTGGCGTTCGCGAATCGCTCACCCAGCAGCATGAACCCCAGCCCGTAGTTGCACAGCATCGACTTGTAGCAGTGCACCACCAGCGCATCAGGGCGGATGCGCTGCACGTCGAGTGGCATCGCGCCGGCGGTCTGCGTCGCGTCGATCACGAAGACTGCGCCGACCTCGCGGCAGCGCGCACCGATGCGTTCCAGGTCGAACAGGGTGCCGTCGGTCCAGTGTGCCGGCTCGACGGCCACCAGCAGCGTATTCGCATCGATCGCCTGCAGCACGGCTTCGTTCCAGCGCGCCGCGCGGGTATCGGCGTGGGAAGCCGCCGTCCACGGCGCATCCGGCGCGGCGACCATGCGCATCTCGACCTGCTGGGCGCGCCAGTTGCGCCACGGGTAGACGTTGCTCGGGAACATGTCGCCCAGCATGACGACGTTCTGGCCAGCGCGTGGCACCACGTTCTTTGCGACGATCGCCGTGCCCGCCGCCGCCGTGGTGACGAAGGCGAGCTGTTCGGCGTGCGCATTGACCAGTTGCGCGCACAGCGTGCGCGTGCGATCGGCCGGCACGAAGAAGTCGGCCGCGGTGATGCCGAACGGCGCGGCGCGGCGCGCCAGCGCCTGGGCGCCGGCGTCCTGTACCGGCCGCGCCAGCGGGCCCATGTAGGCGCTGTTCAGATAGCAGTGGTCGGCGGGAATCGAGAACAGTGCGCGTTGGCAGCTGAGCGGGGCGGTGGCGGGTGGCATCGGCGGGCGCGGTTGCGGTGGGCGGGCTCGATCATCGCCGATGCGCGCAGGTTGGCCTGCAAGGGTCTGCCTCGCATTGGCTCTACTCAACGACCTGAAGCGGCGTCATGCGCGGCTTTCGCGGCGCGCATCAGGGCTGCATGCAGTGTGCCGAGCTTGGGGGACTGGCCGTGGCGCGCTCTCGGAGGCACCTTGGAGTAACGGTCCGACCACGGCAATTCAGCAACGTCCTTGAGGTTGAACTTGGTGTCGAGTGCGAGCCCGGCGAGTTCGAACGCTGCCGGGCTGGCGCTGCGCAGAATTGCAAATTCACCGCTCTTCAGGCGGTCGACGCGTTGCGAGGTTCCGTACGCCATGCGGATGGCCACGCCGTCTGCGCGAAGGGCAACGCTCAACACCAGTGCCGGACGGGGCTTCGGCCCAGGGCCTTTGCGGTCGGGCCATTCGGGAAACTGACACCAGACGATGTCGCCCACTTTAGGCGGCAGCCACGGCGTGCTCATCCAAACAGGTCCTTGCGCTGTATCACCTTGCCCTTGGGCAGGCGTGGCCTGGCGTCCTTGCGCAACTGCGCCAGGTCGTGCGCTGTCAACGGGCCGTCGTCGGCTTCGTAGGCCGGCAGGAACTGTTCGGCAATCTTCGACAGTGCAAGATGCACCACCTGGGTTTCCGTGATGTCGAGTTCACTCGCCAGCGCTTTCACGGTGCCTCGTGTGACGCCAAACCGGGTGTCTTTCGCGCGAAATTTCAAGAGCAGCGAGTCGTTGAGTGTCGGCATGATGGGGTCCCTTTCTATATATACGCAATATATAGATGGGACAATGGATGAACAACTCAACGGGCGTGCGAATGCCGGGCGAATTGCCGCCGTCAAGGCTGCACCCAGCGCCTTTGCGCCGCGAGCGCCACCACGTCGCGAAAGCTCGGCCTGGGCAGCTGCCGGCGCAACGCGGGCCACAGCTTGAGCATCAGCTCGGCGGTGGCCAGCGTGTCGGCCGCGGCCTGGTGGCGTACCGCGCATTCGATGCGGAAATGCGCCAGCCATTCGTCCAGCGCGCGGGCCCGCACGTCGGGGCAGAGCACCGCAGCGACCGGCTCCAGGTCCAGCCAGGCATTGGGTGGGCAGCGGCCCAGCACCGCGCGACAGGTGCGTTCGATCATGGCCCGGTCGAACGCGGCATGGAACGCCACCAGCGGCGAATGGCCAAGCCAGGCCTCGAAGGCGGTCAGTGCCGTCGCGGGTTCGACGCCGGCGCGCTGCGCGCTGACGCCGATGCCGTGCAGCAGGATGTTGCCCTTGTCGGCGACCGCCGCTTCGCTGCTCTGGCGCAGCACCACTTCGAAACTGTCGCCCAGGTGCACGCGCGGCGTGTCGTGCTCGAAGTGCACCGCGATCGCGGCAATCGCCAGCAGCCGGTCGTGTTTGGTGTCGAGCCCGCTCGTTTCTACATCGAGCACGACCCAGCGCGCATCGTCGATCGCCGCCGCGCCGCCGAACCAGCGCTTGATGTTCTGCAGCATGCGCGTCGCCGCGGCTCAGCGCTGGTAGTCCAACTCGAGGCGCTGCTGCAGCCTGCGCACGACCTTGCAGGTTTCCTTCAGCATGCGCTGGTCGATGTCGTTCAGGGTTGCGACGTCGATCAGGTTCGGGTTGTCCAGCGGCGGCGCCGTGGCCAGGCTCGTGTCACCGATCTGCAACTGCAGCCGCAGCATCTGCAGGAATTCGAATCCGCTGACCCACGATTCGCCTTCTTGCGGTGCCACGCCCAGCAGCGGCGCCACCGCCTGCAGCCGCTCGCGCGTGCTCAACGCGTCGACGCCGTGCGCCAGCGCGTACAGGCGCGCCACGTCGACGAAGATCGCCGAGCCCTGCAGCTTCAGGTCGAGCAGCGCCTTGCCGTCGACATCGCGCGTGTCGATCGCGCCGCGCCAGTTCAACGGCGCGCGCCGTTGCAGCGCGTTGTCGGCCATCTGTTTGAGGAAGCGCGGCACGCGCGCCGCCTCACGCGTGATCATCTCGCGCAGCGGGCGCGCCAGCGCGGTGTTGCCGCAAACGCCGCGCAGGTCGAAGTAGATGCTGGCATTGAGCAGGTCATTCGGCGAGCCGCGCGAAATCCAGTTCGAGAACGCCTCCTGCCATTCGGCGGGGGTCAGGCAGCACAGCGGGTTGCTCGCCATCACGTTGCCCTTGCACAGTGGGTAGCCGCAGGCATCGAGGGCTTCGTTGACTTCGAGGCCGAACGCCAGCCACGCCGGCCGGTCGCGCGTGGCATCGTCGCTGACGAAGATCAGGCCGTTGTCCTGGTCGGTCGCGACGGTCTGCTCGCCTCGGCCTTCCGAGCCGAACGCGAGCCAGCACGCCTGCGACAGATCCAGACCTCGGCGCTGTGCCACCAGTTGCACCAGACGTTCGGTCAGCACGTCGTTCAAATGGCTGATCAGCTCGGTGAGCTGGCGCGCATGCACGCCCTGGCCGAGCAGGCTGCGCGCCAGGCGGCGGATCTCGACCGACAGCAGTTCCAATGTCACCACGTCGCGCGCGGCGCGGATCTGCGTGCTGACCTGCTTGAGCGACAGGCGCTGCAATGCGAACAGGTCGCGCTCGGAGACGATGTTGACAAGCACGCCGGCCTCGGTCACCGGCACATGTCGCACGCCGTGGCGCGACATCAGCAGCGCGGCGTCGAGCAGGGTGTGGTTCGTGCTCAGCGTGTGGATCGGCGCGCTCATCACCTCGCGAATCGGCGTCGACAGCGTGCGCTGCGGCAGCGTCACGCGGCCAAGGATGTCGTGCCGCGTCAGGATGCCCAGCGGCGCTCCGTGCGCATCGGTCACCAGCACTGAACCGACGCGGCGTTCGTGCATCGCGCCGAGTGCCTGGGCCAGCGGTGTTTCGGGCGGGCAGGCAAGCGGCGTCTTGCGCGCCAACGTGCCCAGCTTCGCTTCGAGCGACTGTTCGGCCAGTGCCTGCGTGGCATAGCTGGCCTGCAACGAGCGGCGCGACAGGTCCAGAAGCTGCATCACCCGGTGCTGCAGGAAGTCGGCGAACGGCAAGCTCTTCGCCGCCAATGCCTGCACCGCCTCGAAAGGCAGCAGCAGGCAGAAGGTGTCCTGGTTGGCGACGTACGTCGCGGTCACGGCACGCTGGCCCAACACCGCGCCCACCGGGAACAGGTCGCCGGTGACGTACTCGAGCGTGCCCGCCGCATCGGCCAGGCCACGCCGGCCGGTCACGCTGCCCTGGCGCACCAGGTGCAGCGCTGTCGCCGGCCCCATTGCCGGTTCGAGCACCACTTCATCGGGCGCAAAATAAGCCTGCCGCGCGCCGGCCAGGAATTCGGTGACATGCTCGGCGCTCATGCGCGAGAACGGCAAACTGCGCATCAGCTCGGTGCGCAGATTGCCCAGCAGGCTGCCCGATGGTGAGTGTGAAGGCGGCGGTGGCGGGGTGGATTTGGGCATCGCTGAGGGCATGGTCATGGGCGTGGTCATGGGCGCCCACCCATGCTAGCCTGCGCAAAGTGTCGCCAGCAAGCGGCGCCGCGACGCGCCACTGCGTTGCATCAAGGCACGTGATGCCGCCGCCGACCGGGTACCGTGGCGCTACCGACTTGGAGAAACATCCCGATGAAACTCGCTTTTTTCGGCACCGGCCTGATGGGCTCGGGCTTCGTTCGCCGCCTGCGTGCCAACGGTCACGACGTCAATGTATGGAACCGCTCGGCGGCGAAGGCGCTTGCGCTTGAAGCGTACGGCGCGCGCGCGTTCGCCGATCCGGCGGCGGCGCTGGCCGGTGCAGCGCGCGTTCACCTGTCGCTGTCGGACGACGCGTCGGTCGACGCCGTGCTCGAGCCGATTGCCGAGCTCATTCCCCCCAGCACCTGGATCGTCGACCACACCACCACCGCCGTCACGCCCACGGCCGCACGGGTGGCGCGCTGGAACGCGCGCGGCCGCAGCTTCGTTCATGCGCCGGTCTTCATGGGCCCGGCGAATGCACTCGACGGTACCGGCCTGATGCTGGTGTCGGGCGAGTTCTCGCGCCACGAGGCGCTGCTGCCGGAATTGCAGAAGATGACCGGCAACGTGGTCTACATGGGCGAAGCGCCGCAGCGCGCGGCGGCATTCAAGCTGTTCGGCAACTTGACGCTGATCGGCCTGATGGGCGTGCTGGGCGATGTGAACCGGCTCGCCCATTCGGTGGGCATCAGCACCAGTGACGCGTTTTCGCTGTTCAAGCATTTCAATCCGGGCCAGACCTTGCCGGCACGCGCGGCGCGCATCGAAGCCGGCCAGTTCACGCAGCCCTCGTTCGAAGTGGCGATGGCGCGCAAGGACGTTCGGTTGATGATCGAAGAGGCGCAGCGAGGTGGCGTAGAGTTGTTCGTGATGCCTGCCGTGGCCGCGATGTTCGACGCCGCGATCGCGCGGGGCGAGGGTGCGCTCGACGCCGCGTCGGCGGCGCGGATGCCGATCTGAGGCCTTGCCCGCCTGCCGAAGGTACGCACCGGACCGGACAGGACTTCCCTGCTTTCAGCGTCGGTGGCGCAATGAACTGTTCGGGCCATCGTTCGGGATCGCCGACCAGCGTATAACCCGCTCCTGGCACGCGTGGGCGGGCCAGGAGCGCACCATGCCATTGCAGCGCATCGCCGGTTTGATCCTCACTGGTGTGGTGTGCGCTTGCGCGGCGCCAACACATACCAGCGAGCCTGCGTCGAACGACGCCACCGTGCGCCTGCGCGGCCTGCTCGCCACCAGCGACGAAGCCTACCTGGACCGCAACCCGATCGACGCGCTGTACCGCGGTGATACACGGCGCGCTGCGCAGCATGGCGACTACCTCTCGCCGGCCTACGTGCTGGCCGAGCGTGCCGCCGCGCAAAGCGACCTGAGCCAACTCGCGCGGATTCCTCGCGACTCGCTGTCACCGGGCGACCGCGCTGCCTACGACACGTTTCGCTGGACGCTTGAAGACGCGCGTGAACGCCACTCGCCACCGGCGGCATCGATCTGGCCGCTGCTGAAACTCGATCAGATGAACGGCTGGCACCTGTTCTTCCCCGACTTGTCGTCCGGCGATGGTGTGGCGCCGTACAGCAGTGTGGTCGACTACGACAACGGCCTGGCGCGCATCGCCGGCTTCATTGCCTACCTCGACCGGGCCGTCGAGCGCATGCGCGAGGGCCAGCGCAGCGGCGTCGTTTTGCCGCGCGTGGTGGTGGAGCGCGTGATCACGCAGTTCGAGCGTTTTTCCGGGCAGGGCCTGGACGACTCACCCTACTACGGCCCGATCCGCAAGCTGCCGGCCGAGTTCTCCGCAGCCGATCGCGAGCGGCTCACGCGCGCTTATGCGACGGCCATCGAAGAACAACTGCGGCCTGCATTTCGCCGCGTGCACCTCTATCTTGTGCAGAGCTATCTCGCATCGGCGCGCGCCTCGGTGGGTTTGGCGGCGCTGCCCGGCGGCTCGGCTTACTACGATTTCCTGATCCGTTCCAACACGACGACGACGCTGGGCGGGGCCGAAGTGCATCGGCTCGGGCTGGCCGAGGTGGATCGCATCACGGCCGGCATGACCGAGGTGCAGCGCAAGGTGGGCTTCGAAGGCCCACTCGCCCAATTCTTCCAGCACCTTCGAACCGAACCGCGTTTCGCGGCAGCCTCTGCGCAGGAGTTGGCCGAGCGCTACGCCGACATCGGCCGGCGCGTCGACGCCGCGCTGCCGCGATTGTTCGACGTCAAGCCGAAAACGCCGCTGGCGATCCGGCCAACGCCGGCTTATCAGGCGCCAACCGACCCCGGCGCGCGCTACAACCCCGGCTCGCTCGACACCGGCCAGCCCGGTGTTTTCTACTACAACACTTTCGACCTGCCGAGCCGGCGCGTCTGGGGCATGGAGACGCTGTACCTGCACGAGGCCTCGCCCGGGCACCACATGCAAGGCTCGCTGGCGGCCGAGGCCACGGCACTGCCCAAGCTGCTGCGCTTCGGTGGCAACACCGCCTACAACGAAGGCTGGGCGCTGTACGCCGAGAGCCTGGGCTTCGAGCTCGGCCTGTTCCAGGACCCGTACCAATTGTTCGGGCACTACAACGACGAAATGCTGCGCGCGATGCGGCTCGTCGTCGACACCGGCCTGCACGCGTATGGCTGGTCGCGCGAGCGCGCGATCGCCTACATGATTACGCACTCGGCGATGAGCGTCACCGACGCGACCGCCGAGGTGGAGCGCTACATCGCCGACCCCGGCCAGGCGCTCGCCTACAAGGTTGGCGCGTTGACGATCCAGCGCCTGCGCCAGCGCGCTGAACAGGCCCTGGGTGCACGTTTCGACATTCGCGCCTTTCATCGTCAGGTGCTCGACACGGGCAGCGTGCCGATGGCGGTGCTGGAGGCGAAGATCGATGCGTGGATCGCAGCGCGTTGAATCCGCTGATGCGGGCCCTCGATCGGTTCGAGGGCGTTCGCACCGTCACGCCGGCAGCGTTCGCGCCGTCGGGACTCCTCAGGTCTTGGCCGATTTCTTTGCCGCCTGCTTTGCCGCTGCGATGGCTTCGGCTTTCTTCGCATGCAACTCGGTGCGCGACAGATGCGGCTTGGCGGACTTCGCGTCCTTGGCGGGCTTCGCGTGCTCCTTCGGTGCCTTGGGCGGCTTGGCAGCCTTCGGCGGTTTCGGCGATGCGGGCGCCTTGACCACCTTTGCCGCCTTTGGTCTGGGCAGCAGCGCCTGCGCGTGACGCTTCGCCCGCGCTTCCTGCAGCGCGCGGCGCTCTTCGAGCAAGGCCTGCTCCTTGTCGGAGGGCGGCTGATCGGCACCGCGCGACAACTCGCGCGCCAGCATCGCGGCGTGCAGCCTCGCGCCGTTGAGTTCGAGCCGGTGTCTCAGGGTCGCGGTTCGAAGCGGCATGGTGACCTCCGATGGTGCGAACAGCGTGACTATCCTCGCGTGTGGAAGCGGCGTCAATCGATTGAACCCAGGTGCAAGGGCCGGTGCCGCGCGGTACCTCAGCGCAAGGTCGCACCTGAGACCGAATTGCTGGCCGAAAGTCAGGCCTGGACCGCCGACGTGCTGATCGAAATGGATGCCGTCGCGGGGATGAATGTTCGCCCGTTCATCGACTTTGCGGGGCACCACAACTTGCCCGCAAAAGTCGAACAGGAGTTTCACGCCGCCAGCGTGAACTGCAAACGCTCGCGGTCGGCCGCGAAGGCGAGACACGCCTGAATGTCTTCGATCGTCAGATCGGGAAAGTCGTCGAGCAACTGCTGAGAGGACATTCCCGAGGCGAGGTATTCAAGCACGTCATACACCGTCATGCGCAGGCCGCGAATGCAAGGTTTGCCGCCACGCTTTCCTGGCTCGAGCGTGATGATGTCGCGATAGTTCATGGCGCGGGCTCCTTGTCGCAGAGGCGACTACGGATTATTGCTCGCCCGGCCTTGCTCGGCCAATCCCCAGGTTGGCGAGACTTCAGCTTGTCGACGTGCCGCAAGGCACCGAGGCGGCGTTGTTAGGATGGGCTCCCAACTCGCAACCCTCGCCCCCATGCCCCTGCCCACCCAAGCCCGCATCGTCATCGTCGGCGGCGGCATCGCCGGCTGCTCGACCGCTTACCACCTAAGCAAGCTCGGCGTCACCGACGTGCTGCTGCTCGAACAGGGCAAGCTCACCAGCGGCACCACCTGGCACGCTGCCGGGCTGGTGGGGCAGATGCGGCCGAACCGCAACATGACGCGCATGAGCAAGTACGGCATCGAGCTGTACTCGACGCTCGAAGCCGAAACCGGCCTGGCCACCGGCTGGAAGCAGTGCGGCAGCGTCAACGTGGCGGCCACGCCACAGCGTCTGAAAGTGTTGAAGAAGCAGGCGGCGCTGGCGCGCAGCTTTGGCGTCGAGGTGCAGCTGATTTCGCCGCGCGAGGTGGGTGAGCGCGTTCCGGTGCTGCGCACCGACGATCTGCACGGCGGCCTCTGGATTCCGGGCGACGGCAAGGCGAACCCGGCCGACCTGTGCATGAGCCTGGCCAAGGGCGCGCGCAACCGCGGCGTGAAGATCGTCGAAGACATCGAAGTCACCGGCGTGATCACCGAGAACGGTGCCAGCGGCCCCCGGGTCGTGGGCGTGCGCACCGCGCAGGGGGAGGTGCGCTGCGAAACCCTGGTCAACTGCGCCGGTCAATGGTCGCGTCAGTTCGGCGCGCTGGCCGGCGTGAACGTGCCGCTCTATTCGGCCGAACACTTCTACATCGTCACCGACCGCATCGAAGGCGTCACGCCCATGATGCCGGTGGTTCGCGACCCCGATGGTTTCATCTACTACAAGGAAGAGGTCGGCGGTCTGGTGATGGGCGGCTTCGAGCCCAAGGCCAAACCCTGGAAGGTCGACCCGATTCCGTCGACCTTCCAGTTCCAGCTGCTCGACGAAGACTGGCAGCAGTTCGAGCCGCTGATGTTGAACGCCATCCACCGCACGCCGTGCCTGGAAACGGCAAAGATCAAGATGCTGCTCAACGGCCCCGAGAGTTTCACGCCGGACGGCAATTTCATCCTCGGCGAGGCGCCCGAACTGCGCAACTACTTCGTCTGCGCCGGTTTCAATTCGGCGGGCATCGCCAACTCGGGCGGGGCAGGGCGTTTGATGGCCGAGTGGATCATCGGCGGCGAGGCACCGAGCGACCTGTGGGACGTGGATGTGCGCCGCTTCGGCGCGTTCACCGCGAACCGCCGCGCATTGAGCGAGCGCACCGTCGAAACCTTGGGCCTGCATTACGCGATGCGCTGGCCGCGCCAGGAGCTGGAAAGCGCGCGGCCGCTGCGTTGCTCGCCGCTGTACGACCTGCTGGCCGACCGGGGCGCCGAGTTCGGCGCGAAGAACGGCTGGGAACGCGCAAACTACTTCCGCGCGTCAGGCCAGTGGCGGCCCGAGTTCGGCCTGGGCACGCCGGGCTGGCTGCCGTGGGTGCAGTCCGAGCAGCGCGCCACACGCGAGACGGTGGCGATCTACGACCAGACCTCGTTCGGCAAACTGCTCGTGCAGGGGCGCGATGCGCTGGCGGTGCTGCAGCGCCTGTGCGCAAATCAGATGGACGTGCCGGTGGGCCGCATGGTCTACACCGCGATGCTGAACGAGCGCGGCGGCTTCGAGAGCGACCTCACCGTGATCCGCCTCGCGCCCGAGCGCTTTCAGCTCATCACCGGCTCGGCCCAACCGCCGCGCGACATGGACTGGATCGCGCGCCACATCGAAGCCCAGGAACACGCTTTCGTCACCGACGTCAGCGCGATGACCTCGGTGCTCTCGGTGATGGGGCCGAAGGCGCGTGACCTGCTGGCGCGCGTCTGCCCGGATGATCTGTCGCCCGCGGCGCTGAAGTTCGCGCACACGCGCGAGATCGACCTCGGCCTGGCGCGAGTGCGTGCGGCGCGTTTGAGTTACGTCGGCGGGCCGGGTTACGAGCTTTACGTGCCCAGCGAGATGGCGCGCCATGTCTACCTCGCGCTGCACGAGGCCGGGGCCGAGCTGGGGTTGTCCGGCGACGCAGGTCGCCCGGCGGGTTTGTGCGACGCCGGCTACTACGCGCTCGACGCGTTGCGCATCGAAGCCGGCCGGCGCGCCTGGGGCGCCGAGCTCGGCCCCGACGAAACGCCCTGGGAAGCGGGCCTGGCGTTCGCGGTGAAGATCGACAAGCCGGTGCCCTTCATCGGCCGTGACGCGCTGATCAAGGCTCAAGGCCAGCCGTTGCGCAAGAAGCTGCTGAACTTCGTGCTCGACGACCCCGGCCTCTGGGTCTGGGGCGGCGAGGCCATCCAGCTCGATGGCGATACCGTGGGTGAACTCAGCTCGGTCGGCTGGAGCCCCGCCGCCGGTGCCTGCGTGGGCCTGGGATATGTGCGCGGCGCCGCGGCACTGAAGGTGCACGCGGGAACACCGGTGCTCATCGATCTGTGGGGCGAGCCGGTGGCCGCCACGGCGTGGGACGAGGCAGTGCTGCAGCGCTTGCGGTAGGGGTACGCGGCGGGTCGGTGCACTGGCGCCACCCAGGGTTCGCGAATGACGAGCCCGTGCCAGTCGCCGCGCTGCGCACTCAGGGTTTCTGCAGTCGCTCGAGCAATTCGAGCGTGGGGAACCCGTCCGCCGGCACGCCAATGCTGCGCTGGTAGCGCCGCACGGCGTTGCGGGTGGCGGTGCCCGCGATGCCGTCGGGCGCTCCGCCGTCGAAGCCGCGTTCGTTCAGGGCCGTCTGCAGCGCCAGCACCTGGCTGCGCGACAGCGCGGCCAGCTCGCGAGGCCAGGCCGCCTGCACGCCGGGGCCGCCGGCGAGGCGCTGCGCCAGCAGGCCCACCGCGAGCGCGTAGCTGGTGGAGTTGTTGTAGCGCAGGATGGCGCGGAAATTCGGGCCCACCAGAAACGCCGGCCCGCGCGCGCCCGCGGGCAGCAGCACCGCACCGTCGGCAAATTCCGGCAACGGTGCATCGTCGACGCTGCGCACGCCGTCAGTGGCCCACTGCGCGGTGGATCGCCGCAGCGCCGCGTCGGTCTGGCTGACGTCGAATCCGGCCGGCAACCGGACCTCGGCGCCCCAGGGCTGATCGGCGCGCCAGCCCGAGCGCGCCAGGAAGTTCGCCGTCGACGCCAGCACGTCGGCCACGCTGCCCCAGATGTCGCGCCTGCCGTCGCCATCGGCGTCAACCGCGTAGCTGATAAAGCTGGCCGGCAGGAACTGCGTCTGCCCCATTGCACCGGCCCACGAGCCGATCATGTTCGCGCGGGTGATGTCGCCGCTTTGCAGGATCTTCAACGCCGCGAGCAGCTGCCCGCGCGCCCAGGTTTCGCGCCGGCCCTCGAAGGCGAGTGTCGCCAGCGCATCGATTGTTGCGGTGTTGCCGACGTACTCGCCGTACTTGCTCTCCAGGCCCCAGATGGCGGTGACGATGGCCGGCGCGACACCGTAGCGCGCCGCCGCGGCGTCGGCCTGGGCGCGAAACTGCAGCAGCTTGTCCTGGCCCTGCGCCACACGCTGCGGCGACACGGCAGCGTCGAGATAGTCCCAGATCGTGCGCGTGAGTTCGGGCTGGCTGCGATCGAGTTCGACCACGCGCGGCAGGTAGCGAACGTCGTCGAACGCGGCGCTCAGCGTCGCCTCGGCGATACCGGCTGCCCTGGCGCCGGCGCGATAGGCTGCGACCCAGCGCGCAAAGCCTTGTTGCAGCACGGCGTCGTCGGTCAGGGCCGGTTCGGGCGCCTGGGCCGGCGCGCTGGCGGCAGCCGGCGAGGGTGCTTCGGGCGCTGCCGCTGCGCTCGAGGTGCAAACCATCGGCGCCGCGAACGCCAGCAGCAGGCCTGCAAAACGGGCAAGGCGCGGGGTTGAAGCGAGAGGTTCGTGCATCGCGGTCGATTCTCGCCCCAGCGAGGCGCCGCAGTGCGCAGAGGCGAGCCAAAGGCCGGCAGGTTCTGCAGTGGAGTGTGACTGTCTGTGTCGCAATCGATTCGGCGACGAAGCACGCTCGCCAGCTTGTGGCGCTGTCGAGCGCGGCCAGCGTGACCAGGGTGATCACGCCGGCGCGCGTTCAGCGCGGATCGGTCGGCGTCATCGGTGGGCAGCGCGCCTCGATCACCTCGGCGGCGTCGAGCACCAGGTCCTCGCGGAAGCGCGCTGCGATGAGTTGCACGCCCATCGGCAGCCCATCCGCCAGGCCGGTGGGCACCGACACCGCGGGCAGGCCCAGCACCGGCACGGCGAACTGCGGCTCCTGGGCGCGCAGCACGCGGGCCATCGTGGCCTCGTTCTCGATGTCCATTCCCCAGGCGAAGGGCGGTTCGCCCGAGACCGGGCCGAGCACCAGGGCATAGTCGGTCAGGAACTGCTGCCAGCGGCGCACCAGCGTCGAGCGCCTGGCGAAGGCCTGCAGGTGCGCGCGATGGTCGAGCACCGGCGAGGCGGCCAGCATCCAGCCGAACGAGCGGCGCACGCCCTCGTCGCCGAAACGTTCGATGGCGGGCCACATGAACTGGCGCGCTTCGTCGTTGGCGATCAGCATCCAGAGTTCGTGGGCCTCGGCCATGCTGGGCGGCTCGACCTCCTCGACGACATAACCGGCGTCGGCCAGCCAGCGGCCGGCCTGCCGCACGGCGGCCACCACCGCCGGGTCGGCCGGGGCGCCGCCGCAGTTCACCGTCATCGCCACGCGCAGCGGGCGGGGCAGCGCCGGGCCGATCAGCGGCGCCGGCACCCACCAGGGGTCGCGCGCATCGCCTGCGCTCATCGCCGCGAGGGCCAGGCGAAGGTCGGCCACGTGACGTGCCAGCGGGCCCTGCACCGACATCATCGCCATCGATATCGGGCGTTCCTCTTTCGCGCTGTGCAGGTAGGCAGGCACGCGGCCGAACGAGGGCCGCAGCCCGCACACGCCGGTGCAGTAGGCCGGGTAGCGCACCGAGCCGGCCAGATCGTTGCCGTGCCCGATGGCGCCCATGCCCGCGGCCACCGCCGACGAGGCGCCGCCGCTGGAGCCGCCCGGCGTGTGCGCGGCCGACCAGGGGTTGAGCGTGCGGCCGTGCAGGTCGTTCTCAGTGAACCAGCGCACCGAGAAGGCCGGCGTGTTGGTGCGGCCTATCACCACCGCGCCGGCGCGGCGCAGATTGGCCACCACCGGGCTGTCTTCGCTGGCCAGGTTGTCCTTGAAGGCGACCACGCCGTTGGTGGTGGCGCGGCCCCGCAGGTCGACGTTGACCTTCACCGTCACCGGCACGCCGTGCAGCGGGCCCAGCGCCTCGCCGCGCTGCCGCGCCGCATCGGCCGCGCGCGCCGCGGCAAGAGCGTCGTCAGCCAGCAGGTCGACGATGGCGTTCAGCGCCGGGTTGACTGCCTGCACGCGTTCCAGGGTGGAGATCACGGCCTCGTGGGCCGACACCGCGCCATGACGGATCGCGGCGGCGAGATCGTGGGCGGACCAGCGCCACAGGGGTTCGGGCATGGGGTTCCCCAGGAGTTGTCTGGGGCATAGGGTAGCCGCTGGGGCCGTCTGGCGGGGTCGGGTCTTGTGCGGGCGTCGCTTCGTGGGTTGACCCCGCTGGCCGGATGGGCGTGCTGGTCGCAGCCAGCGATCGACCCCGAGGGCGCGGTGGTGCCCGCAAATCCCAACGTGGGCGATGCGGCATTCAGCAGAACCTCATTTATCGATCGGTGCTGACAGGACCCGGCCATCAAGAGTCGCTGGCCAGGGCGGCTTCCTGGCATTTCACCGCGCCATGCACGCACCGTTGTCGGCCGGGTGCGTAGACACCAGAAGGTAGGCGTCCTGAAGTAGGCATCCACAGGTAGGCGCACGTGAGGGCGATTGCGACGCGTTGCATGGCTTGAGACCGTGCGAGGTCACAACCTCGGGAGCCTCGCGTGCAAGCCATCTGCCAGCAGCCCCAGCGGGCGCCAGATGGCGCCCCGGTTCACTACGAGCGCCACCGCCCGGAACAGACCACGCTGTACCGCCTGGTGCAGCAGCACGCCGCGACCTTCTTCGCGCAGGCCGAAGCCGCTGCCGGCGCCGACCTGCCGCAGTTCGTGAAGGACGAGTTCGACGCGTTCCTCGAATGCGGCATCCTGGCCCACGGCTTCCTGCGCCTGCGCTGCAGTGACTGCGGGCATGACAAGCTTGTGGCCTTCAGCTGCAAGCGGCGCCATGCGCCGGTGCGCCAGTGGGTGCTGTCGCTGCCCATCCCGCTGCGGCTGCTGCTGGCCGCACAGCCCAAGGTGGTGACGCCTGTGCTGAAGGTGGTGCACCGCGCGATCACTCGGTTCCTGCTCAAGCAGGCGGGCGTGAAGGCAGATGAGGCCAACAGCGGCGCAGTCACGCTGATCCAACGCTTTGGGTCAGCTGCAAACCTCAACATCCACCAGCACTGCCTGGTGCTGGACGGGGTGTACCGAAGGGGTGCCGACGTTATGCCGGAATTCGTCGAAGCGCCCGCGCCGACCGATCAGGCGCTGCAGGCGGTGTTGCACAAGATCATTACCCGCACGATGAAGATGCTCACCCGTCGGGGGTTGCTCATCGAAGAGCAAGGCCAAGCGTACTGGGCCGACACCGACGGTGATTCGGACGAAGCTCGCGTGCGGCGCGCCGCACCAGCCAGAACAGCGCGACGAACAGCAGCACGCCGCTGACCGCGGCGCCGAGCGCGATGTACAGCC
>JANNKS010000046.1:0-4015 GCA_031396425.1 Rhizobacter sp.
CCTGGGCTTCCTGGGCAAGGGCAATGCGAGCCGACCCGAAGCGCTGCGCCAGCAGGTGCAGGCCGGCGCGATCGGCCTCAAACTGCACGAAGACTGGGGCACGACGCCGGCGGCGATCGATTGTTGCCTGAGTGTCGCCGAAGAAACCGACACCCAGGTCGCGATCCACAGCGACACGCTGAACGAATCGGGCTTCGTCGAGAACACCGTTGCCGCCACCAAGGGCCGCACGCTGTGCGCGTTCCATACCGAAGGCGCAGGCGGCGGCCACGCGCCCGACATCCTGCGCGTGGTGGGCGAGCCGAATTTCCTGCCCAGCTCCACCAACCCGACCATGCCCTACACCGTCAACACGCTCGACGAACACGTCGACATGCTGATGGTGTGCCACCACCTCGACGCCAACATCGCCGAAGACCTGGCGTTCGCCGAAAGCCGCATCCGCCGCGAAACCATCGCCGCCGAAGACGTGCTGCACGACCTGGGTGCGATCAGCATGATGAGCAGCGACAGCCAGGCGATGGGCCGGGTCGGCGAAGTGATTCTGCGCACCTGGCAGACCGCGCACAAGATGAAGCTGCAGCGCGGCAAGCTGCCCGGTGACAACGAGCGCCACGACAACACGCGCGTGAAGCGCTACATCGCCAAATACACCATCAACCCGGCGCTCGCGCACGGCATGGCGCACGAGGTGGGCAGCATCGAGGTCGGCAAATGGGCCGACCTGGTGGTCTGGCGGCCGGCCTTCTTCGGCATCAAGCCGTCGCTGATTCTCAAGGGCGGTTTCATCGCGATGGCCGCGATGGGCGACCCGAACGCGTCGATTCCCACGCCGCAACCGGTGCACTATCGGCCCATGTTCGGCAGCTTCGGCGGCGCGTTGTCGCGCGGCTCGTTGACATTCATGAGCGGTGTGGCGCTGAACAGCGGCCTGCCCGACCGGCTGGGCCTGCGCAAGACCGTGTCGGCGGTGAAGGGCTGCCGCAACGTGCGCAAGCAGCACATGGTGCACAACGCCTATCTGCCGACGATGGAAGTCGACCCGCAGACCTACCAGGTGCGCGCCGATGGCGTGCTGCTGACCTGTGAGGCAGCGACCGTGCTGCCGATGGCGCAGCGCTACTTTCTCTTCTGACCGTGCTGGCGCAGCCAGCGCGCGAAGGCGGCTTCGTCCATCTGGCCTGAGGCGACGGCGAGCATGGTCAGCGTCGCGTCGGCCTGGGGTGCCGTCAGGCGCCAGCCGTCGAGAACGAGAAACATGCCGACCGCCAGAAACGCAGTGCGCTTGTTGCCGTCGACGAAGGGGTGGTTCTTGGCCAGGCCGATGCCATACGAAGCGGCCAGGTCCCACACGTCCGGGCTTCCATAGGCGGCCAAATGCAGCGGGCGCGCGAGCGCCGATTCGAATAAACCTTCATCGCGCAACCCACCGGCACCGCCGTGCGTGGCCAAGCTTTCGTCGTGCAACAGCTCCAACGCACGCCGGTCAACCCAGCGCCAGCTCATTTGGCAAGCTGGTGGAACGTGTCCCGGTACTCGCGCATGAACTCGCGGCCTGCTTCGATCTGTTCGTCGAGCGAAGGATCGTAGGGCGTGAGCATCACCCCATTCGCCGCGTCGGTGAGATACAGCGTATCGCCCTTGACGAGCTTGAGCCGTGCCAGCACGTCCTTGGGCAGGATCACGCCGACGGAGTTGCCGATCTGGGTGAGCTTGAGTGCGGTCATGGTCGGGTCAGCGAAGTTATAACATTCGTAATACTACGACGACCGGCATCCAAACGCAAACCGGGGTCAGCCGGCACGCCTCGACGCCGCGCCGGCGCCTCGGCCCGGGCCGTCACCCCACCCTCGCCCGCAACCCGACCTCCGGCAGCACTGGCCGGCGCGCCAGCGCATCGGCCATCACCTTCTCCACATGCGCGCGGTCTTCGCCCTGCAGCGCCATGCGCGGCAAGCGGGTGCGCCAGGTGCCGCGGCCCATCAGGTGTTCGCACAGCTTGATGCACTGCACCAGGTCGGGCCGCGCGTCGAGGTGCAGCAGCGGCATGAACCACTCGTAGAGCGGCATCAACTCGGCGAAGCGCCCGGCGCGGGCGAGCCGGAACAGCGTTTCGCCTTCGCGCGGAAAGGCGTTCGACAGGCCCGACACCCAGCCCACCGCGCCCATCGCGACGCTCTCCACCACCACGTCGTCGAGCCCGGCGAACAGCACGAAACGGTCGCCGACGCGCCGGCGCGTGTCGATGAAGCGCCGCGTGTCGCCCGAGCTGTCCTTGAAGCACACGATGGTGTCGCAGTCGGCCAGCGACGCCAGGATGTCGGGCGTGACGTCGTTCTTGTAGATCGGCGGGTTGTTGTAGACCATCACCGGCAGGTCGGTCGCCGATGCGACGGCGCGAAAGTGCGCCGCAGCCTCGTGCGGCTTGGCCGAGTAGACGAGTGCGGGCATCACCATGATGCCGTCGACCCTGCGCAATGCGGCCTGCTTCGCGGTCTCGATCGCGAACGGCGTGGTGAATTCGGCCACGCCGCAGATCACCGGCACGCGGCCGGCGGCCACAGCGCGGGCTGCCTCCATGATCTGCACTTTTTCGCCGAGGGTGAGTGCCGTGTTTTCGCCCACCGTGCCGCAGATGACCAGGCCTGACACGCCATCGTCGATCAGCGCCGCGATCACGCGGGCGGTGGCGTCGATGTCGAGCGACAGGTCGTCGCGGAACTGGGTCGTGACGGCGGGGAACACGCCTTGCCAGGAGATTCTTGCGGTCATGGTTGAAGCCTCGTTGCTGAAGTGGGTCGGCGGCGATTCGTTCATCAGTGCAGACATAGCCCTGGGCTTGCAGCGGGGTCTACATCGCGACGCTGCGCACCCACCGGCAAGGCTATCACCGCCGGCGCGAAGCGAACAAACACCACGACGCTGCGCCGGCTCAATAATCGCGCATGGAAGACAAACGCTTCGACCTGCTCGCCTTCGGTGAGCCGCTGATCGAATTCAATCAGCGCGACCCGGCGCGGCCCGAATACCAGCTCGGCTTCGGTGGCGACACGTCGAACTGCGTGATCGCGGCGGCCCGGCTCGGTGCGCGCGCAGGCTATGTCACGCAGGTGGGGGACGACACCTTCGGCGAATCCTTGCTCGCCCTGTGGAAGCGCGAAGGCGTGGCCACGGACGGAGTACGCACCGTCGCGGGCGCACCGACGGGCCTGTACTTCGTCAGCCACGGTGCCCAAGGCCACCAGTTCAGCTACCGGCGCGCCGGCAGCGCGGCCAGCCTGATGTCACCGGCCGACGTGCCGCGCGGGCTGCTGGCCTCGACGCGTTGGCTGCATGTATCGGGCATTTCCCTGGCGATCAGTGCCTGTGCCTGCGACGCCGCGCTCGAAGCCATCGCGGTCGCCCGCAGCGCCGGCGCGCGCATCAGTTTCGACCTGAACTACCGCGCGCGGCTTTGGCCGGCTGCGCGCGCGCTGGCGTTGACGCGCCAGGTGCTGCAGGGCTGTGACCTGTTCCTGCCCAGCGTCGACGAGATCGAGCGGCTCACCGGCATCGCACAGCCAGCGGCAATCGTCGAATGGGCGCATGCACAGGGTGCGCGCGCCGTGGTTCTCAAACTTGGTGCGCAGGGTTGCCTGTTGTCGGAGGGTATCGGCACCACGGCACTGCCGGGAACGCCAGTGACACCCGTCGACGCCACCGGCGCCGGGGACTGTTTCGCCGGCGCCTGCCTGGCCCAGCTCGCGCGCGGCGCCACTTTGCTCGATGCGGCACGCGTGGCGAACGTGGCAGCGGCACTCAGCACCCAAGGGTACGGCGCGGTCGAACCGTTGCCGAACCACGAGCAGGTGCGCGCCCGCATGGCGGCGCACGCGGGCTGAAACCTGGGCCGAGGCCGGACGGGAGGTTACGGGAAGCGCCCATGGCGCTCGACCACCGGTGCTTCCCATCTGATCAGTTTGGCTCCTGCCCCTGGCCCGCGCGCTTGCCGAGCAACTCGGCCAATGCTGCCTGC
>JANNKS010000058.1:0-2627 GCA_031396425.1 Rhizobacter sp.
CCCCTGCGCGGCAACCCGGCCATCAAGAGCCAGTTGCCGGGGCGAACCTACTACTTCAGCGATCCTGCGCACAAGCGGTCTTTCGATGCCGACCCCGCACGCTACGAGCCCCAGTACGGCGGTTTCTGCGCCAGTGGTGCGGCGTTCGCGATCAAGCTCGGCTCTGACCCGACCGAGTGGCAGATCGTCGACGGGCGCCTGTTCATTTTCGGCGACGTGCTCGGCCACAGCGCCTGGGGCATCGACCCCGCCTGGAACATCCAGCACGCCGACCAGGTCTGGCCCGAAGCGCGCGACACCGGTTGGCGCTGGCAATCGTTGAAGCGTTATGCCCTCAAGGTGCCCTGGTACAAGAACAGCGCCGACATCCGGCGCGACTTCGAGGCCAAGTACCCTGGCCGCCCCGCCCCGCGCTACGACCCCGGCGGCATGCTGCGCAACCTGTTCATCGAGTCACCCGGCTGGCGTGCCCGCGAAGGCTTCAGTGGCCAGCCGGTGGTCGGCTTCGTCGGCGAAGATGCCTGCCCGCCGGCCTGCCCGGGAACCGTCTCGCAGGGCTTCACGGCCAGGTAAAGTTCCGCTTTGCAGGAACTTGCCGGAAAGCCCCCAGTTCGAAGCCGTCCATGAGCCACCAACTTCGAGCGGCCAACACGCCGCACCCGCTTCGGCGCCGCCTGCTCACCGGCGCGGCCGGCTGGATCGCGATGCCGGCCTTCATTCGTGACGTGCGAGCCCAGGAGCGGTTGCGCCTGACGCCGTCGCAGACCGAAGGCCCCTACTACCCGATCACGCTGCCGGCGGATATCGACGCCGACCTGCTCGTCCAGGGCGATCGCCGCTACAGCCAAGGCGAAGCCGCGTGGCTGGAGGGCAAGGTCACCGATGTGGCCGGCCGTGCGCTCAGCGGCGGCGTGGTCGAGATCTGGCAATGCGACCAGCAGGGCCGCTACCACCACCCCGGCGACGGCGGACGGGCCGACCCGAACTTCCAGGGTTTCGGTCGCGCCACCATCGGGGCCGACGGCGGCTACCGGTTCCGCACCATTCGGCCGGCACACTACGAAGGGCGCACGCCGCACATCCACGTCAAGGTCAAACTGGCGCGGCGTGAACTGCTGACGACGCAGATGTACGTCGAGGGCGACCCACACAATGCCGCGGATGGGCTGTGGCGCCGCCTCAGCGTCGCCGACCGCAACGCGCTGACGCGCCCATTCGAGCCGAGCGCCGACGGCCTGCGCGCCCGATTCGACCTGGTTGTGGCGGGCTGAACCGCTACTGCTCGATCGCCGCAGCCGCCAGCCAGCCTGGTGCTCGGCAACGAAGGCGTCGAAGCGCCCGCTGCAGCCCACGTCGCACCACAGGCCGCCGTGGCGCGGACGTGGCGAAGCCGCGACGCCACCCCGCATTCGCAGGGGTGAATCCGGCACACCGCAAGTGCCGCACCTGCGTTCATGGGATGGGCGCCCGCGCGCCGCGCTGCGACCATGAAGCCAACATGCCTACCCTGCCCTTGTCCCTGCACAAACTCAGGCCCGCCCGGCCGCGTTGGCTGCTGCGTGGCCTGGTCGCGGCACTCGCTGCATTGATGAGCGGCGCGACGCTTGAAACCCAGCAACGCAAACTGGTGTTCCAGGTTGGCACGGCCCGCGATGAAACCAGTTCAGCCGAATCGAGCGACATGAGCGAGCGCTGGATCGAATTCGAATCGCTGGTCACCGGCAAGCCGGTGCGCATGCACGCGCTGTGGATGGGCCAGCACGACGCCGACGCCCCGGTGATGCTCTACCTGCACGGCGCGCGCTGGGACGTGCGCGGCAGCGTGGAGCGCATGCAACTGCTGCACTCGCTCGGTTTCTCGGTGCTGGGCATCGACTACCGGGGCTTCGGGCGCACCAGTGCCGAACTGCCGTCCGAGCGCATGGCGTGCGAGGACGCGCGCGCCGCCTGGCACTGGATTGCAAAGACGCACCCGCAGGCGAAACGTTACGTCTACGGGCACTCCCTGGGTGGCGCGATCGCGGTGCAGCTCGGCACCGAAATCGACGACGCCAGCGGCCTGATCGTGGAGGGCACCTTCACCTCGATCCCGGAAGTGTTCGGCACCCTCAAATGGGGCTGGCTGCCGCTGCGTGCGCTGATCACGCAGCGCTTCGATTCGATGCGGCGCGTCTCCCATGTCAAGGCGCCCCTGCTGGTGGTGCACGGCAGCGAAGACGCGTTGATCGGGCCGGAGATGGGCCGCTCACTCTTCGAGCGCGCCACGGTGGCGAAACGTTTCGTGCTGGTCGAAGGCGGCTCGCACCACGACACCCACCGGGTCGGCCACTTCCAGTACCGCGAGGCGCTGCTCGACCTGTTCGGGCACCAGACCTGAGGCTGGGCGGTCGCACCGCCACCCCCTGTTTTCCCTCGGGTCGGCGCAGCTCCGCGGTGCCGCGCTACGATCGCCGGCAGGAGAGCCACCATGCCTGCAGCCACACCCACCGCGACCCAACTCACCCACTGCACCGCCGGCGAACTGCTGCAGCTGTACCGCGAACGCAAGGCGTCACCGGTCGAAGCGACACGCGCCGTGCTGGCACGCATCGAAACGCTGAACCCGCGCCTGAACGCGTTCTGCCTGG
>JANNKS010000101.1:0-3253 GCA_031396425.1 Rhizobacter sp.
CGATGGGCGTGCTGGTGATCGTGCTCAACGTGATCCACGACGTGTGGATCGCCGCGCCGTTCCTGATGGTGCTCGGTGCGCTCGGTGGTTTTCTCGTCGTGCCGATGAACGCGCTGCTGCAGCACCGCGGCCACAACCTGATGGGTGCCGGGCGTTCGATCGCGGTGCAGAACTTCAACGAGCAGGCCTGCATCCTGGGCCTGGGCGCGTTCTACGTCGGCATGACGCGGGTTGGTTTGTCAGCGTTCACCGCCATCATCATCTTCGGCCTGCTGGTGGCCGGCACGATGGAGCTGATTCGCCGCTGGCACGCGCGCAACTGCGTGCGCCACCGCGACGAGATCGAACGCTTGCTGGCGATTGCGCGCAGCGACAAACACTGACGGCGCGGCGCTGCGATGGTCGTTGCACCCGCGCGTGGCGCCACGCTGCTGCCCGTCGTCGCACTGATGTTCAATGCGCTGGTCTGGGGCACCAGCTGGTGGCCGCTGCGCCATTTCGAACAACAGGGCCTGCACCCGTTGTGGGCCACCTTGCTGGTGTACAGCCTGAGCGTGTTGGTCATCATCGTGCTGCGCCCGGCAGCGGTCAAACAGTTGATCAATACGCCCGCGCTTTGGGTGCTGCTGCTTGCCGCCGGCACCACCAATGCCACCTTCAACTGGGCGGTCGTGATCGGCGATGTGGTGCGCGTCGTGCTGCTGTTCTACCTGATGCCGGTCTGGGCCGTGCTGCTGGCGCGGCTGCTGCTGGGCGAAGTGCTCACGCGCGCGGCATGCGGCCGCGCAGCGCTGGCGCTGGCCGGTGCGGCGGTGGTGCTCTGGCCAGACAGCGCGGCGGGCGTGGCCGGCTGGCCAGTGCCGCGCTCACTGGCCGACTGGCTGGGCGTGCTGGGCGGCTTCAGTTTTGCGCTGAACAACGTGATGCTGCGACACCAGGCGCATCGGCCCGAGGAAGGACGCGCGCTCGCGATGTTCATGGGAGGCGCCGTCGTTTCGGGCGTGCTGGGCGCGGTGCTGGCGCGCCAGGGTCTGGTGGCCTGGCCGCTGGCACTGCAGGGCCTGTGGTGGCTGGCCGCATTCGCGCTGGCCGGGTTGTTCCTGATCGGCAACCTCGCGCTGCAATATGGCGCGGCACGGTTGCGCGCCAATGTGACCTCGGTCGTCATGCTCACCGAAGTGGTGTTCGCTTCGGTTTCCGCAATTGCACTGGGCGGCGGCGTGTTGACCACAGGCCTGCTGCTCGGCGGTGCGATGATCCTGCTTGCCGCTGTTCTGTCGGGTCTGGAGCCCGCATAGCACCACGGGCCTGCCGCTCCCGGCCTGCACCGGCAAGCGGACCGGCCGGCGCGCGGTACCATCGGCGGACCCATGGGTCATCGAAGGGCCACCGTGACAGCGCAATCCACCAGCATCTACGACTTCGCAGCCCTGTCGATCGAGGGCAAACCGGCGCATCTGTCGACACAACGCGGCAAGGTGCTGCTGATCGTCAACACCGCCAGTGCATGCGGCTTCACGCCACAGTTCACCGGGCTGGAGTCCTTGTGGCGCGACTATCGCGATCGCGGCCTGGTGGTGGTGGGGTTCCCGTGCAACCAGTTCGGGGCGCAGGACGCAGGCAGCAATTCCGAGATTGCATCCTTCTGCGAGATCAACTACGGCGTGAGTTTTCCGATGATGAGCAAGGTCGACGTGAACGGCACCTACGCCCATCCGCTGTGGCAATGGCTCACCAGCGAAGCGCCGGGGCTGCTCGGCAGCCGGGCCGTCAAATGGAATTTCACCAAATTCCTGATCGGCCGCGACGGCCAGGTCATCCGGCGCTATGCGCCGAACGACGCGCCCGAAGCCATGAAGGCCGACATCGAAGCGGCGCTCGCCGCCTGAACATCACCCCACCGCCCCTGCACATCATGTTTGAGCATGTTCCCCCGTTTGCCGGCGACCCCATCCTCAGCCTGAACGAAGACTTTCAAAAAGACCCGCGGCCGAACAAGATCAACCTGAGCATCGGCATCTATTTCGACGATGCGGGCCGCATACCGGTGCTCGAGTCCGTCCGGCGCGCGGAAAGCGCGGTGGTCGCCAAGGGCGGCCCGAAACCTTACCTGCCGATCGAAGGCGCGGCGAACTTTCGCACCGCGGTTCAGCAGCTGTTGTTCGGTGCCACCCATGAAGCCGTCACCAGCGGCCGCGTCGCCACGATCCAGTCGGTCGGTTCGAGCGGCGGCCTGAAGGTGGGCGCCGATTTCCTGGCGCGTCACTTTTCCGGCAGCCAGGTGTGGGTGAGCGACCCGACCTGGGACAACCACCGCTCGATGTTCGAAGGCGCCGGCCTGACGGTGCACACCTACCCGTACTACGACGCCGCCACGGGTGGCCTCAAGTTCGACGCCATGCTGGCCACGTTGCGCACCCTGCCGGCGCGCAGCGTGGTGCTGCTGCACGCCTGTTGCCACAATCCCACCGGCGTGGACCTGACGCGGGCTCAATGGGACCAGCTCATCCCGGTGCTGCGCGAACACGAACTGCTGCCCTATCTGGATCTGGCCTATCAGGGCTTTGGCGACGGCATCGTCGAAGACGCGTACGCGGCGCGCGCGCTCGCGTCGGCAGGCTTGAGCTTCTTCATCGCCAATTCGTTTTCGAAGAGCATGAGCGTGTACGGCGAACGCTGCGGCGCGCTCAGCGTGGTGTGCCCGGATGCGGCGCAGGCGGTCAACGTGCTCGGCCAGCTCAAGTTCACAGTGCGGCGCAACTACTCCAGCCCGCCGATCCATGGTGGGCAGATCGTCGCCACGGTGCTCACCGACCCGACCGTGCGGGCGATCTGGGAGCGTGAACTCGGCGCGATGCGCGAGCGCATTCTGGCGATGCGCCGTCAGGTGCACGCTGTGCTGAGTGGAAAGATTCCGGGGCGCGATTTCGGCTACTTCCTGACCCAGCGCGGCATGTTCAGCTACACCGGGCTGTCGCCGCAACAGGTCGACACCCTGCGCGAAAAACACGCGGTCTACCTGGTGCGCTCGGGGCGCATGTGCGTGGCCGGCCTGAACACCCACAACGTCGAAGCCACTGCCGTTGCGATGGCGAGTGTGCTCGCCTAGGCGCAATACTGTTCAGATAGATAAACTTCGCAGATAATCCGTTTCCGTCGAGACTTCGATGGGGGCGGACGATGGCGAGAACCCGCAAGGCACTGCCGGCGAGAGTTGACGTTGCACATCTGATCAGCGCCGGAGTGCTGGCCA
>JANNKS010000123.1:0-11933 GCA_031396425.1 Rhizobacter sp.
GTTTCGATCATGTGCACCGGGATGCGGATCGTGCGCGCCTGGTCGGCGATGCTCCTGGTGATCGCCTGGCGGATCCACCAGGTCGCATAGGTCGAGAACTTGTAGCCGCGGCGGTATTCGAACTTGTCGACCGCCTTCATCAGGCCGATGTTGCCCTCTTGAATCAGGTCGAGGAATTGCAGGCCGCGGTTGGTGTACTTCTTGGCGATCGAGATCACCAGGCGCAGGTTGGCCTCGATCATTTCCTTCTTGGCATCGCGCGACGATTTTTCGCCGGCGTTCATCTTCTTGTTGATCTGCTTCAGGTCCTCGATCGGGACCACTGCGCGCGATTGCAGGTCGGTGAGCTTTTGCTGGAGCTCCTGCACGGCAGGCAGGTTGCGCGCAAGCACGATGCTGTACGACTTGTTGGCCGCGATTTCCTTCTCGGCCCACTTCAGGTTCATCGAGTTGGAGGGGAAGGTCTTGATGAAGTGCTCTTGCGGCATGCCGCATTTGTCGACCACGATCTTGCGCAGCTCGCGCTCATAGCGGCGCACGTCGTCGACCTGGCTGCGCAGGATGTGGCAGAGCTTCTCGATGGTCTTGACGGTGAAGCGGATCGTCATCAGTCCGTCGCTGATGGCGTGCTGGGCCTTGTTGTACGAAGGTGACTTGTAGCCTTCCTTCTCGTAGGCCTTGCGCATGCGATCGAAATGCGTGCGCAGATCGTCCAGGCGGATCAATGCCGCGGCCTTCAGCTCCTCGAGCTTCTTGGTCAGCGCCTTGGAGCCGCCCTGGCCGTCATCGTCGTCCTCTTCGTCGAACTCGTCGAAGTCTTCCTCGGCGACGTAGTCGTCGGCCTCCTCGTTGGAGACGAAGCCGTCCACCGCCTCCGAAATCTGCATCGTGCCGGCGCGGATCTTGTCGGCCAGCACCAGGATCTCGGCGATCGTGGTGGGCGACTCGCTGATCGCCAGCATCATGGCCTGCAGGCCGCCTTCGATGCGCTTGGCGATCTCGATCTCGCCTTCGCGCGTGAGCAGCTCCACCGTGCCCATCTCGCGCATGTACATGCGCACCGGGTCGGTGGTGCGACCGAATTCCGAGTCCACCGTCGACAGCGCGGCTTCGGCGGCTTCTTCGGCCTCTTCCTCGGTGGCAGTGGTCGTGCCGCCTCCGGCGATCAACAGCGTGGCGGCGTCGGGGGCCTGCTCGTAGACGGCGATGCCCATGTCGTTGAGCATCGACACGATGGCTTCGAGGATTTCGTTGTCGACCAGCTTTTCGGGCAGGTGGTCGTTGATTTCCTGGTGCGTGAGGAAACCGCGCGTCTTCCCCATCTTGATGAGGATCTTCAGCTCCTGCCGCCGCTTGGCCACCTCTTCTTCGGTGAGCGCCGTTTCGTCCAGCCCGAATTCGCGCATCAGCGCGCGCTCTTTGGCGCGCGAGACCTTCATGCGAAGCGGTTTGGCCTTGGCCTTGGATTCGGCGTCGTCGCCGGCGTCGACTTCGGGTTCGCCTTCGAGATCCGACTCGAGGTCGGAAAGGTCGACGTCGCCGTCTTCCGACGCCTTGCTCTTGTCGTCCGGTTTGGCCTTGCCCGGGCCAGCCTTGCCCTTCGGGGCTGCTGCGGCGGGCGCCTTGGCGCCGGACTTGGCGGGCTTCTTCTTGTCTTCTTCTGCGGCTTTGGCGCCCTTGTGGGGCTTGGCGGAGGGTTTGGCTGCCGGTGCTGGCACGCTCTTCTTTGCAGTCATGCAATTCCTCGATTGATGTGGGCTCGGCGCCCTGAATTGTCGGCCGTCTGCGGATGACCGGTGAGCGTCAGAGCCCTCGTCTCCCAACGTGGCGGTTGCCAATGAGCAGGAAGGCACGCTTTGCAGCGCCAGGAATCCGAAGGCAAGCTGGCGTGACCATGAGTGTGTTGCAGCCCTTGCGGGTGATGGTTGGCCGAGATGGGTGGCCCTGGTTGAGGGTGGCCTGGGCCCGGAGGTGCTGCGTCTCGCTCTTGCCGCGCGTGCGAAAGCCCTTAATTATCGTCCAAAGGTCACCCACCGTCAAAAACGCCCTACCGGTTCGGCGGTCCGGTTCCGGTGTTGATGCGGCGCAGCCTCATCCTTCGCTGGGGGGTGCGAGAGCAAACTGGGCTTTCAGGCGTGCCTGCATCGCCATCAACTGCCGACCGCGGTCTTGTGAATCGGTGGACAAGATGCCGGACTCGAACAACTGTCGCAATTCATCTTCAACCGCCTGCAGGCGCATCCGGTCAACCACCAGGCGCAATTCGCGACCGAAATCCATCGCCGGGTCGGGATCGTGCAATGCCGAGATTCGGGCCAGCACTTCCAGACCGGTGCCCGGCCCCACCAGCGAGCGCAACTCCTGCAGGAACGCCGCGCAAGTCAGGCTGCCGTGATCGAGCAGGATTCTCTCGAAGCCACCAAACAGCTGGTCGTAGGGGGGCGCCTGGCCCGCGAGCATGTCGTGTACTTCACCATCAATCCCGGCCCAAAGGTCGCAGCGATGCAACAACAACCACAAGGCGCGGTCGAGCAGGTTGGTGGTGCCGCGGCTGAGGCGCTTTGTCAAGGCCGGGGCGGGGCGCGTTCCGGGTGCTGCCGCAACGGGGCGCGGCGATCGTCCCGCGCCCGCGGGAAGCCACAGCTTTTCGAGTTCAGCAGTGTCGAGTCTCGCCTGAGCAGCGATCTCGCCGAGCATCTGATGCTTCAGCACGCCTTCGGGCAGCGCCGACCAGAACGGATTCGCATTCGCCAGAAACCTTGCACGCCCCTCGGCGGTGTCGAGCTCGCAGCCAGCCGATGCACTTGCGACGAGCTGGCGCGACAGTGGCACCGATTCCGCAACGCAGCGTTCAAACGCTGAGGCGCCAAACTCGCGCACGTACGAATCGGGGTCGTGATCCGCCGGCAGGAACAGGAACTTGATGCTGCGCGTGGGCTGCGCGTACGGCAAGCTGGCTTCCATCGCGCGTTGTGCAGCCCGCCGGCCGGCCGCGTCGCCGTCAAAGCTGAACACCACCGACTCGGTGAAGCGAAACAGCTTTTGCACGTGCTCGCCGGTGCACGCCGTGCCAAGGGTGGCGACGGCATTCGGGAACCCCGCCTGCGCGAGTGCCACGACGTCCATGTAGCCTTCCACAACCAGCACGTGGCCGCGCTCACGCAAGGCCTGACGCGCCTCGAACAGGCCATACAGTTCGCGGCCCTTGCTGAACAAAGGCGTCTCGGGCGAGTTCAGGTACTTGGGTTCGCCGCGGTCGAGAACCCGGCCACCGAAGCCGATCACGTCGCCCTGCACCGAGCGGATCGGAAACATGATGCGGTCGCGAAAGCGGTCGTAGCGCTTGCGTTCGGTCCCTTCAGCAGCGTCGGCGGCGTGGGCGATCACCATGCCGCCTTCTTCCAGCAGCGAATCGTCGTAGTTCGGGAAGGCGTTCGCCAGGCCTCGCCAACTGTCGGGCGCGTAGCCGATGCCGAACTGGGCCGCGACTTCACCGGTCAGCCCGCGCTGCTTCAGATACTCCACCGCGCGCGGGGTGTTCTTGAGCTGGCGTCGGTAGTACTCCGCGGCCGTGGCCAGCACGCCGGTGAGCGACACGCGCTGCTGTTTCAAGGCCTGTGCGTGTTCGCGCTCGGCAGGTGAAATGTCCTCGTCCGGAACCTTCATCCCGACTTGCTGGGCAAGTTCGGTCACCGCTTCGCGAAAGCTCGAGCCGGTGTATTCGGTCAGGAACCGTATCGCGTCACCGCTCGCGCCGCATCCAAAGCAGTGGTAGAACTGTTTGACCGGGCTGACTGTGAAGCTGGCCGACTTCTCGGCGTGAAAGGGGCACAGCCCTGACAGATTGGCGCCGCTTTTCTTGAGCTGCACGTGACGGCCGACCAGTTCCACGATGTCGACCCGCCCGACCAGGTCTTGAATGAAGGACAGCGGAATCATCGGCGCAGTCTAACGATGCAGCTTTGCGTCCCGGTGCGGCGCGTGCGCCGGCCGCAACCGGGCCTAGTCAAACAGGGGTGCTGCGAGCGTGGAGATGCCGCTGAACGAGTGCACCCAGTCGACCACCTCGTCGGCGGGCATGGCCGGTGCGATGCCGTTGCCCTGGCCGATGTCGCAGCCGATCTCGATCAGGCGTTGCGCTTGCTCCAGCGTGTCCACACCCTCGGCCACGACGCTGCAGCCGAAGGTTTCCGACAGCCCGATGACGCCTTCCACGATGGCCAGGTCGTGGCGATCGTTGAGCATGTTGATGACGAAGGAGCGGTCGATCTTGAGCATGTCCAGCGGCAGGCGTTTCAAGTACGTCAAGGTTGAATAACCCGTGCCGAAGTCGTCGAGCGCGAAACGAACTCCCAGTGCACGGCACTCCTGCATCAGGTCGCAGGTGTAGTCCATGTCGGCCAGCGCGGTGGTCTCCAGGATTTCCAGCACAAGGCGGTCTGCCACCGGAGTGCTTTGTTCGGAAAGCAACATGGCCAGGTGTCGGGCAAAGGTGGGCTCCTGCAGGTGGCGCGCAGAGACGTTGATGCTCACGGTCAGGTCCAGGCCCAGGTTCTGCCACTGCGCGAGCTGTTCGATGCCGTGTTGCAGAACCCAATTGCCCACGCTGACCGCCAACCCGGTGTGCTCGATGAGCGGCAGGAACTGGGCCGGAAGCAGGAGGCCCTGTTCGGGATGATTCCAGCGCAACAGGGCCTCGACGCCGATGACATGGCCATCGCGCATGTCGACCTTGGGTTGGAAGTACAGGCAAAACTCTTGCGCGTCCAGGGCCTCCTGGACACGGCCGAGGGCAACAAAGCGTGCTTCGGTACGCCGGTCGTGCTCGGCGTCGAAGAATTGATAACCATTGCGACCAGCCTGCTTGGCGCCGTACATCGCATGGTCGGCATGGCGCAACAAGGTCTCTGCATCGGCCTGGTCGAGCGGATAGACCGTGGCGCCAATGCTCGCCGTGATGAACACCGGCGCTTCGCTCGCCTCCAAAGCAAACGGCTGGTGGACCTGCCTGAGCATGCGTTCAACAGCTTGCTGGCTTTCTTCGATGGTGGCGGTGCGCAGCAGCAGGACGAACTCATCGCCGCCGATTCGGGCAATCACATCGTCGCCGCTCGCGCGCGTCCGCAGCGCCCGACTCAAGCGCTCCGCCAACTTGACCAGCAGCTGGTCGCCGACGTGGTGGCCGAACTGGTCGTTGATGGGTTTGAAGTAGTCCAGATCGAGGAAACAAACGGTCAGCAAGGAGCCCTCGCGCTCGGTGCTCGCCAGCACCTCCATCAGGATCTGAGTCAGCTTGACGCGATTGGGCAAACCGGTGAGCTCATCGAAGTGTGCCTGGCGGCGCAACTGCTCGATCTGCTGAAGAACCTGGGTGATGTCGGTGAACGCCAACACATGGTTCTGAACCACGCCACTTTCGTTTCGCACCGCATTGGCGCTGACCTGCAAGGTACAGGGCTCGCCATTGCTGCGCCGGCTGACGATTTCGCCTTTCCATGTGCCGTCGGTTTCCAGGCCGGCCCGCATGCTCAACGACTGCACGGATTCGACCGCTTCCGGGTCGGTGACTCGCAACATCGCGGGAACCGTTCCGAGCGTCTCTTGATGGGAGTGGCCGATGATCTCGGAGTACATCGGATTCGTCGCGACGACCCGGTGTTTCGCGTCCGTGATCAGGAGCCCTTCGTGCAGATGCTCGAACACGCCATTGCATAGCGCCCGGTAGTCGCGTTGTGCGACATCGTCGCTCGCATCACGTGCGGTGCAAACCGCCTTGCTCGGTTCGCCCAGAATGCTTCGCGCTGTCAGAACAGCGTTCAACTCGACCGGCAGCCACCGCCCATCCTGGGTAAGCATGCGGCAGACGCAATGGCAGCTGCCGGGCTCGGGTGTGCGAAGCGGCGCGAATGCCGCCTGCGCAGCGGCCAGGTCGTCGGGGTGAATGCGCTCCCAGAACGCGGCAAGGCCGCTGCCGAAAGACTGGAACTTGTAGCCCAGCATTTCGAGCCAGCGCGGCGAGAAATACACCTGCGCGCCGCGCAAGTCCCATTCGGCGAACCCGAGCCCGGATACTTCCAGGGCCTGATTCAACGCAAGTTGGCGCGCATTCAGGCGGCGCAGCACGGCAGTGACCAGCAAGGGCACTGCCGCCAGCGTGAGCGCCTCGGCCCACCAACGCACCGTTGCACCCATCAGGGCGCCATTCGCTGCGGCACCGTCGCTCCAATGAGCTGCAACGAAGGCGCTGACCAGGGCAGTCGGCACAGCAGCCGCTCCAACGACGAGGCCATAGCGCGCCGTCAGTACCCCGATCAGGAGATGCGGCAGCAGGGCCAGCGGCGCGAGCAGGCCGGTGAGCGTGTTCGCATTGAGATGCACCAACGAAGCGCTGAGCGCTGCGGCTGCTGCAATCGCGATCGCGAGTGGCCAGTTCTTTGGTTCCAAAAGGTTCCCGTTGTCAGTCCGGTTGAACGCCCACAATGGCAAGCCGATCACGAATGTGCCCGCCAGATCACCAAGCGCGCCTATTCGCCCGAATTCGTGCCCGTCACCCATCGGCACGATAGCCAATGCGAACAACGCGATTGTTGCGCTGCCCCCAACGAACTGTGCAAGTGGCGCCGCGTCGAGGAAGGCCACGCCAGCGCTGCGCGCTCGTCGCAGGCATTCACCCGATCGTCGGCGGACCGGCGCGGTCGCCTCGCATGCCGCAATGGCGCTGCCTGCCGCTTCAAGGAGGCGCGAGAGCCAGCCCCGCGTGTCCCAGAAAAGGCGAGTTGCCAACGCGGCCGCGCGGCGCCAACGCTCGATTGAAGTGAATCGGGTGTGCGAGGGCGCGAATCGGTGTCGCGCGCGGGGGTTGAACACGGTGACGGGCGTCTGCGGAGTGTCTCGATTTTTGAATGTAGGGGAATTCGGCGCCGCCTATGTTCATGGGCAGTGGCTCCCCCCGATTTGCGGGGTACGGCGACGGCCGATCCAGCCTGGGCAATGAACTGCGCCGTGAAGCAAACAATTTCAGCGGCGGTGTTGAGCGGCGTGAATTCACCGCCCGGGCAGCGGGTCAAACCGCGAAATCACCGATGTTCCGCCCCGACGCCAAGGCAGCTTTGAGCCATTTGGGCTGCAGACCGCGCCCGCTCCAGGTGTCTCCGGTGGCGACGTTGCGATACTTGATGGCGACTTTTGCCCCGGCGCGCGCACCGAGCTTTCCGGTCGCCTTGGTATTCAGGTCTGCGGTCGTGAGGCCATATTCCGCCATTAAGGTGCGAACTTTTGCAATCGCCTCGGAGCGTGCTTGTTTCTTGGTGTTTTCAATCTGGCGGTCAAGGGCTTCTTTCTGCGCAAGCAGTTCCTGGAGTGATGCCACGGTAAGGTCCTTTGGGTTGACAGTCTCGGCCCGATTGAATGGGCAGGCAGATTCTAGTCAGCCAGGGCCTTTCGTGCAACCAAAGGGAATTGAAACGTCAGCCGGAATCGGTGCGGGCAGTTATTCCTCCGGTCGGGTTTCATGCTATCTGTAACCAACACGGTCGAGCATCTGCTGGACTTTGACCTGATTCATTCCAACCACCGACACGGGCAAGGTTTCGGTCTTGAATTTTCCAAATGAATCGAGCGCCGGATTCGCCAATCTGGTGCCGGAAACCGCCGGCCATTCATTGTTGCCATTGGCGAAGACGGCTTGTGCAGCGTCGCTGGCGAGATACTCCAGAAACTTCACCGCGGCTTCGCGATGCGGCGCGTATTTCGCTACGGCCGCTCCAGCGATATTGACGTGGGTACCCCAGCTCTGCTGGTTTGGAAACACAACGCCCACGCTTTCCACGATCGTCCGGTCTTCCTTCTTTTCGGAACGCATCAAGCGCGCCAGATAATAAGTGTTCGTCAAGGCGACCTGGCATTCCCCGCTGGCCACGGCTTTGATTTGATCGGTATCTCCGCCTTTGGGTGCACGGGCCATGTTCGTCACCATACCTTTGAGCCAGGTTTCAGTGGCATCCGGACCGATATGCTCAAGCATGGCGCCAAACAAGGACAGGTTGTAAGGGTGCGAGCCAGACCGGGTGCAGACTTTCCCCTTGTTTGGCGGGCTGGCGAGTTTTTCGTAGGTGTCAACGTCGCTGCGAGCGACGGTTTTCTTGTTGAAGACAATCACACGTGCCCGAGTCGACAAGCCAAACCACGGGGTACCGTCTGCCGAACTCTTGCCGCGCAGCTGCGCCGGTATGCGGGATTCCAGCGATGCCGACTTGACCGGCTGAAACAACCCATCGATTTCAGCACGCCACAGTCGTGCTGCATCGACCAGCAGGATCACATCTGCCGGACTGGATGGCCCTTCGGTGCGCAACCGGGCCAGGATGCCGGCATCGTCGGCATCGACACGGTTGATCCGAATGCCCGTGGTCTTGGTGAATTCGGAATAGAGCGCCTCGTCGGTCTGGTAATGGCGGGCCGAATAAAGGTTGAGTTCCTGCGCCGAGGCGCCAAAGGCCAGGGCGCTGGCCGTGATCAACGTGGTCGTCAGTCGGAGCGTATGGCGAAGGGACATGTCAGGCTCCAGGTCGTAAAGCTGCGATGCCTGAAGTCTACATGCAAATGCGAATTGTTCGCAATAATATTCACACAAACGACAATGTTTGCGCGCTACGACTGGCAGAGCCTCATGCGGGCCGAGCCCGCCTTCACGCTGCGGGTGGCACGTAGCCGGCAGGCTTGTCGCCGCCTTCAGCAAACAGGAACAGCTCCATCTGCCGGGCCAGGTACTGGCGCGAGCGTTGATCCGCCAGGTTGAGACGGTTTTCGTTCACCAGCATGGTCTGGTGCTTCAGCCAGAGCTGCCAGGCCTCCTTGCTGATTTCGTTGTAGATGCGTTTGCCCAGCTCGCCGGGATAGGGTGCGAAATCCATTCCGTCGGCTTCCTTCTTCAAATGCGCACATTGCACGACACGGGCCATGGTTTTCTCCTGCTGTTGTTGATGGGTGAGGTTGGGCCTGCACTGTAGCGTCGGGCGGGCCGGTGGCACGCTCAAGGCAGCCGCTTCATCAGGACCTGCGAGCGCCGGTCCCAGTTGTACTTGCGCTTGCGCGCCTCGGGCAGCCAATCCGGATCGACCTGAACAAAGCCGCGCTTGATGAACCAGTGCATCGTCCGCGTGGACAGCACGAACAGCGAATCCAGGCCCATCGCCTTGGCGCGTTGTTCAACCCGTTTGAGGATGCGTTCGCCGTCGCCCTGGCCCTGGACTTCGGGCGACACGGTGAGCGCGGCCATTTCGGCCGTCAGCGCCTCGGGGTAGGGGTAGAGCGCGGCGCAGCCGAAGATCACGCCATCGTGCTCGATCACGGTGTAGTGGCCGATATCGCGTTCGATCTCGGTGCGGTCGCGCTTGACCAGCGTGCCATCGCGCTCAAAAGGTTCGATCAGATGCAGGATGCCGCCGATGTCGTCGGCCGTCGCTTCGCGAAGGCTTTCGAGCTTTTCGTCGACGACCATCGTGCCGATGCCGTCGTGCGTGAATACCTCCATCAGGAGCGAGCCGTCGATCGAGAACGGCAGGATGTGTGAACGCTCAACGCCGCCACGACAGGCCTTCACACAGTGCTGCAGATAAAACGCCGTGTCGGTGGGCCGCACCGGCGCCGGCAATGAGGCCAGCAGGCGTTCCGCATCGGCCAGGGCGAGTTCGGTATCTATGCGGCTTTCAGGGTCGCCCGGATTCTCGCGAATGCCCTCCACTTCGGTGACGAACAGCAGCTTGTCGGCCTGCAGCGCGATGGCGGTGCTGGTGGCTACGTCTTCCATCGACAGATTGAACGCTTCACCGGTGGGCGAAAAGCCGAAAGGCGACAGCAGCACCATCGCGCCAATGTCCATGGCGCGGCGAATCGCCGGCCCATCGACCCGGCGTACCACACCGCTGTGCATGAAATTCACCCCGTCGACGATGCCCACCGGGCGTGCCGTCAGGAAGTTTCCCGACACGACGCGCACCGTCGCATTGGCCATCGGCGTGTTCGGCAAGCCCTGCGAAAACGCCGCTTCGATTTCGAAACGCAGCTGCCCGGCCGCCTCTTGTGCACAGTCGAGCGCCACCTCGTCGGTGATGCGACGGCCCTGGTGAAAGCGCGATTCGTGGCCCTTCGACTTCAGTTGTTCGTTCACCTGGGGCCGAAAACCATGCACCAGCACCAACTTGATGCCCATCGCCCAGAGAATGGCAAGGTCTTGCGCAAACGGGTTGAGTTTGCCGGCGGCCACCAGTTCGCCGGCAACGGCGACCACGAAGGTCTTGCCCCGGTAGGCGTGAATGTGCGGCGCCACGGTGCGAAACCAGGGCACGAAGGTGTGCGGGAAGACCAGGCTCATGACTCGGCGTTCGAAGGGAACCCGATTCTGCCCCAGCGGCGCCCAAGCCGGGGCGCTGCGCAGGCTGCCGTGCCGAGCGGCACGCGGCCGCACTCCCCGATAATCCGCGCCTCGTGTCCACCCCAGCGTCCCCAACCCAGCGGCCCGCGCCGGCGCCGGCTGCGATTCCGCCCATCTCGTTCCCGGAAGCGCTGCCGGTATCGGCGCGACGCGATGAAATTGCGCGCGCCATTGCGGCACACCAGGTCGTCATCGTGTGTGGCGAAACCGGCTCGGGCAAGACCACCCAGCTGCCGAAGATTGCGCTGACACTGGGCCGCGGACTCGGCGCCGGTGGCAAGGGCCTGATCGGCCACACCCAGCCGCGGCGAATTGCCGCGTCGAGCGTGGCCAAACGCATCGCCGAAGAACTCGCGACGCCGCTGGGCGAGGTGGTCGGCTTCAAGGTGCGCTTCCAGGACCGGCTTCAGAGCGGTGCGTCGATCAAGCTGATGACCGACGGCATCCTGCTCGCGGAAACCCAGTCAGACCCGCTGCTGCGCCGCTACGACACGCTGATCATCGACGAGGCGCACGAGCGCAGCCTGAACATCGACTTCCTGCTGGGTTACCTGGCCCGCATCCTGCCGCGCCGGCCCGACCTGAAGCTGATCGTCACGTCGGCCACGATCGATGCGGATCGCTTCGCACGCCATTTCGCGCGAGGGGACGAGCCCGCCCCGGTGATTCAGGTGTCTGGCCGTGTGTTCCCTGTCGAACAACGTTGGCGCCCATTCGAAGAAAGCCGCGAATACGACTTGAACAACGCGATTGCCGACGCGGTCGACGAACTGTGGCGTGACGGCGCGGGCGATGTGCTGGTGTTCCTGCCGGGCGAACGTGAAATACGAGAAGCAGCGGAGCACTTGCGCGGCCATCATCCGCCCGGCGTCGAGGTGGTGCCCCTGTTCGCCCGCCTGAGCCAGGCCGAACAGGACCGCGTTTTCGAACCGCACGGTTCGCCCCGCATCGTTCTGGCGACCAACGTTGCCGAAACATCGCTCACCGTGCCGGGCATTCGGTATGTGGTCGACGCCGGCACGGCCCGCGTCAAGCGCTACAGCTACCGCAACAAGGTCGAACAGCTGCTCGTCGAACCGACCAGCCAGGCGGCGGCGAATCAACGCGCCGGCCGCTGCGGGCGCGTCAGCAACGGTGTTTGCATCCGCCTCTACGCCGAGGCGGAATTCGCCGGGCGCCCACGTTTCACCGACCCGGAAATCATGCGCTCGTCGCTGGCCGGCGTGATTCTGCGCATGAAGTCGCTGCGGCTCGGCGATGTTGAAGCGTTCCCGTTTCTCGAACCGCCGCCGCGCCGCGCCATCGCCGACGGCTACCAGCTGCTCGCCGAACTCGGCGCGGTCGACGACGAGAACGCGCTCACGCCGATCGGCCGCGAACTCGCCCGGCTGCCGCTCGACCCGCGCGTGGGCCGCATGATCCTCGAAGCGCGCGAGCGCCAGTCGCTCTGTGAGGTGCTGATCATCGCCGCTGCGCTGTCGGGCCAGGATGTGCGCGACCG